>CADCOX010000124.1 GCA_902803195.1 uncultured Bacteroidales bacterium | reverse complement strand
CGTATTGGTGCGTTAGTTCAGTCTGGTTAGAATACATGCCTGTCACGCATGGGGTCACGGGTTCGAACCCCGTACGCACCGCAACAAGCAAAGCCATCCCTTCGGGTGGCTTTTCTCGTTTCTCTGCGTATATGCTCTCACTCGTGCCCCTTCGGGTCAGGGTTATTCGGACAAGCCTCATCAAGCTTCGCAAGTCGAGCCCCGTACGCACCGCAACAAACAAAGCCATCCCTTCGGGTGGCTTCTTTTGTTCCTCAGCGTCTTCGTTCTCACTTGTGCCCCTCCGGGTCAGGGTTATTCGGACAAGCCTCATCAAGCTTCGCAAGTCGAGCCCCGTACGCATCGCAACAAGCAAAGCCATCCCTTTGGGTGGCTTTTTTTGTTTCTCAGCGTCTATGCTCTCACTCGTGCCCCTTCGGGTCAGGGTTATTCGGACAAGCCTCATCAAGCTCCGCAAGTCGAGCCCCGTACGCACCGCAACAAGTAAAGCCATCCCTTCGGGTGGCTTCTTTTGTTCCTCAGCGTCTTCGTCCTCACTCGTGCCCCTCCGGGTCAGGGTTATTCGGACAAGCCTCATCAAGCTCCGCAAGTCGAGCCCCGTACGCAACGCAAAAAGCCTCCCTCTTTGCAGAGAAAGGCTTTTTCGTTGTTTGCTGTCTTCGTTCTTATTCGATGGTCAACTCCTTGGCCTCCCAACCATAGTCCTGATAGTAGTGGGCATTGATGTTGAAGTGGCTCACGTAGTCGCTCAGTTGTTCCTGCCGTACGGCTTCGCGGACTTCATCGTTGGAATGCATTTGGCTGAAGGTGTCGTAGTGCTCTCCGAAGATACGCTTAGCGCTAGGGGTGAAGTCCGAACCGTCGGACGCTTGGTCGAAGGCCGTGACCTTCGGCGTGCCGTCCTGCGTGAGCAGGGTCATGCAACCGGGATGACTGCCGCCAGAGACGGTCTTGAGTGTGTCGCCCTCCTGTTTGTACCAGTAGACCCAGAAGTCGCCGTAGACGCGTGTCTCTACGGAGTCGAAGCCCTCTTCGGCTGCGATCATGAGTGAAGGCACGCATAGCTCGCCTTGTAGGTAGTGCTGGCCCACCTCTTCCACGAGATACTTGCTGATGGCATCGCGCAGAGCTTGCTCCCGTCGGTTGATGGCAATGTGTTTGATGCAATCCTGTTTGTGCTCGTCGAAATCGGACATGAGCCATTCGCCGTTCACACGTTCCATGTAGAGAAGGTGCTGCTCGACATCGCTGCTTTCGTCGAAGGAACCGTCTTCCCACTTCTGCCGTACGTTGATGGTCGCGATGGCATGCGTCTCATCAGTCAATTCCACTCCTACGACCTCATAGTCAGCTATCGTTCCGCCGTTGCCCGTCACGAAATAGTAAAGCCATTCGTGGTCCATCGCTTCGTGCTCTGGCAGGTTGAAAAGGGTGTCGAGGACAGCGTAGAAATCAGCGGTCATGAAGTCTTTCGATTGCTCTTGGAGCTGGTGGTCGGGGATATATTGACACAGCTCAGCTGCACGTTGGCGCAGCTTTTCTTCTGTGCTCGTGCAAGCCACAGCCAGCATGGCAGCGAAGATGAGGCCGAGCATAGCCATTGAGGCGATTCTGATGTTCTTCTTTTCCATTGTGTATGCTTAGTTGGTTGTTGTTCTGGGAAGTAGTTTCCGTCTTACGGTTGTAGATTGGAGTATACGCGATTCTGTCCGAGCGAGTCGCAGATAAGATACACCTGCAGCTCGGGATGCTGCTGCAGCACCTTCTTGGCGCGGTCAAGTCCCATCACCATGAACGCTGTGGCGAAGGCGTCGGCCTCGGCGCAGGAGGGGGCGAGCACGGTGGCCGAGAGGATGCTGTGCTGCACGGGATAGCCTGTGGCGGGATCGATGGTGTGAGCTACGCGTCGTCCGTCCTCGGTCGTGTAGAAATTGCGGTAGTTGCCGCTGGTGGCCATGGCGCAGTTGCTGAGGGTGAGCACCGTGTCAAGTTCGGCGGAGGTGCTCTCGGGGTCGTCCACAGGCTTGTTGATGCCTACGTGCCAAGGCTGTCCCTTGGGGTTCGTACCGCTCACGACGACTTCGCCTCCAATCTCCACCATATAATTAATTATCCCGCGCGCACGAAGGTAGTTCGCAACCACATCGACGCCGAATCCCTTGGCCACAGCCGAACAATCGAGGATGATGCGGGGGTCGTCGCGAGTCAGCAGGCCGTCGGCACTGAGGTTCACGCGCTGCCAACCAACGAGACCGCGGAGACTGTCGACAGCGGCGCTGTCGGGCAGACTGCCGTTCTTGAAGCCAAAGCCCCAGGCATTGACCAACGGGGCCACTGTGATGTCGAAAGCGCCATCGGTCGTAGCCGAGACTTGTTGTGCGAGACGGAAAACCGCCTGAAAGAGCGAGTCCGTTGTCGCTTGCTCTCCGCGATTGATGCGGCTGAGCGTGCTTTGCGGATTGAACATCGAGAGGCTGTTGTCCACCTTCTGCAGTTCGGCCTCGATGTCGGTCTTCAGACTTTCGCGCGATTGGTAGGTGAGATGGTAGAATGTACCGAAGACTGCGCCTTCGTCGCGCTGAAACGGAGCTGGCGTATTGCGTTTGTGAAGAATCAGGAAGGTGCCCAAGGCGAAGAGCAGGAGCACGGGCAGGTGCCAGCGCCGCCATTGGCTCTTGGGGGCATCCTTCGGCGTGAGCGGACTGAATTTGGTCTTGCCGGGCTCAGGTTGCTGGTCGGCATCCTCGATTCCGTCAACCTCCTGAAGTTCCTCATCTGTAGGTTGCTGGATGTTATGGATAGGATTTAGGGGATCGGTCATGGAAATGGTAAATAGTAAATGTTATACGGTAAATCGTGAATGGTAAATCGTAAGTGGTGAATGGTAAATCGTAAATGGTAAGTGGCATTAGATATCAAAGAGGAGCTTGAAGCTACCGCCCCAACAAGTGCTGCCGCCCGTCTTACCATAGCCGGGGATGTACCAAGGCTCACCCACGGGTGAACGTTTCTGATTGACCTTGAATTTGATGCGGATGTCCCAGCCGAGGTGTACGATGGTCCAGAGGCGCGTCTCTAATCCAAAGACAACTTCAGCCCAGTGGCACCGTCCGTCGAGGTCGTGGAGTTGGAAAGGCTCCGACGTCTTCCAATAGGGGTCGATGAGCGGTTCGGGCGAGTCGAAATCGTAGGTGTACTTGGCGAATCCATAGCGTAGGCCTGCCATCAGGCGATTGCCGTTGTGCTTCTTCGAGAAGTTGTAGTCGGCACCTACGCGGAAGTAGGGCGAGCGCACCTTGAAATGGTTGTCAATGTCGCGCCCCTCGCGCTCGGCTTCGCCAATGCCCAACTCGGCTATGGGAAAGTATTTGTCGAGGATGTTGATGCGCGCGAGCACCTCCATGTGAAGCCAGTCGGAACCCAACACCTTCATCACGGGTCCTACGAAATCTGCTCCCACGGCAGCGCCGTTGATGAAGTGAATCTTCTTCTCGTGCTTACCGGCAGCGTCTGCCACATTCTCGGCCATGGTTGCCACAGAGTCCGCAACGACGGGGTTGACAACTGTCGTAGGCTCGTCCTGGGCGACAGCCGTGTGAACGCAAACGGCGAGCAACGCCAACACGTATAGACGCATGAGGCAACGCGTATATTCGCATCGGCCTGCGCGACTATTCGCAACGCCCTGCGCGACTATTCGCGTAATGCTTTTCCACATGGTTGTCGTCGTCGTTGGTGCCATTGTATCAGAGTTCTTCGGCTGTACTGTCGTCTTCATCGTCGCCAGAACTGGTGCGGAAAAAGATTTGGATGTTCTCGAGTCCGTCGTAGTTGATTTCGCGGTTTTTGATAAGAACTGAATCGATGAGGTGGTGGGTAGAGTGTACGGCGGTGATTGTGTGCCAGACGTGTACGGCACACGATGGGTCGTCCCAATGATGCTGGTTCTTCTTCTCCACCCAGATCGTGTCGTAGGCCGAGAGGTCGTTGAGGTCCGTGAACTTAAACTGCAGGACGTCAACGTCGCCGTAGAAGCTGACGGGCAGGTTTACACCGCTTTGGTTGACCAACTTGTTGGCCAGGATGGTGTCGGGGCCGAGGGCCGTGATGGTAATGGTGTCGCCCACCGAGACGGCTTTGCCGCTGGCGAAAGGTTCCTCTGCTGTCTGATTGGTAGCGTAAAAGCCATAGACACATTCAACCTTGTTGTTGAGCGGACACGAGACGTTGTCGCAACTTGTGAGGAGCAAACAGAGCACCGCCACCCATGCTTTCCCGAGAAGGGACAGGTGGCGCGTTGACTCTCTGCGTAGTAGGTTGAATGTCATGTCGTTTGATGGCTGAAAGTCGGGGGGACGAGATTAGATCTCTTCTCTGATTTGATAGCTGTTGCGCTGTTCAGAGTTGCGACTGATGAGGTCACCGAGGAAGCCTGCCACGAACAACTGTGTGCCGAGGATCATCATCGTCAGGGCAATGTAGAAGTAGGGCGAATCGGTCACCAAGCGTGCAGGGATGCCGTTGGCCAGCGCATAGAGTTTGTTGGCACCTACCACTACGACAGCAATAAAGCCGATGATGAACATGAGCGTTCCCCACAGGCCGAAGACATGCATGGGTTTCTGCCCGAATTTGCTCAGGAACCATAGGGTCATCAGGTCGAGGTAGCCGTTGACGAACCTATCCAAACCGAACTTCGTCTTGCCGTATTTGCGCGCCTGATGGTGCACCACCTTCTCGCCGATCTTGTCGAATCCGGCATTCTTTGCAAGGTAAGGGATGTAACGGTGCATTTCGCCATAGACTTCGATATTCTTGATCACGTCTTTGCGATAGGCCTTGAGTCCGCAGTTGAAATCGTGGAGGTTCTTGATGCCGCTTACGGCGCGTGCTGTGGCATTGAAGAGCTTAGTGGGAATGGTCTTTGAGAGCGGGTCGTAGCGCTTCTGCTTGTAGCCGCTGACAAGGTCGTAACCATCCTCCACGATCATTCGGCGCAGCTCAGGAATCTCGTCGGGCGAGTCCTGCAAATCGGCGTCCATAGTGATGACCACATCACCCTCGGCTCTTTCGAAACCGCAGTAAAGGGCAGGGCTTTTGCCATAGTTGCGACGGAAGCATATTCCCTTGACTTCGGGATTGGTGCTGGCCAACTGCTGGATGACCTGCCACGATTCGTCGGTGGAGCCGTCGTTGACAAAGATGATTTCATACGTGAAGCCATTGGCGTCCATAACGCGCTTGATCCAAGCCTGCAGCTCGGGTAGCGATTCGGCTTCGTTGAAAAGCGGTACGATTACTGATATATCCATGAGGATTATTTCGTTTAGCGTTTAACGTTTAGCGTTGAAATGTCAGAGGTTGGGTTTTAAAGCTCGCTTTTTGTGCGTGAGAACGAGAACAAGGCTGTTGGGAAGGCCACGAAGGTAGCAAGGAGTACATTCCAGAACAAGAACTGAATGGCCAGTTGGGCGGGTGGGGTAGCGCTGAACATGGTGAGCGCCTCGTTGATCGTTGAGTCAACGTCCTTTCCTGGCAGCATGCGTGCAATCATGTCGTGCATCTCGGGTTGCTGCAACATTTCAGAATAAGAGCGCACCAAGAGCCCGTTGTCGAGGTAAGCAAAATAGATGTATTGAGCAGCGGTGCAGAGGAGAGCGGCACCAATGAACATCATCCATGCCATATACCAAGCACGGCGCAAGGATAATGGAGCAATCGTCTCGCGAAAACCGCGTAGAAGCCACACGGCAAGCGGGATGGAGCACAGCCCCACGAGTAGGCCGAAGTTGCCTGCGAAGGGTGCTTTTACCCCCCACATCGTGAGCGCAAAACTGGCCACCCAACACAATCCTACCCACAGCCCGTAATAGGCGGCATAGGCGCGTGTCTGTTGGCTCTCGGTGACTTGTGTCTTCTGTTGGTCCATATCCATTAACTATTTCTGGCTGCAAAGGTACGACTTTTTTTTCATTTGCATTCCGAAAACGACGTTTTTTTCTAAAACCTGAAGCTGATGCCTGCTGTGACTAACTGTAGCACGGAACCTACATTACATTCAAGGAATCCATGAACATGCTTGCGACCCGCATCAATGCCTATGGGTGCGCAATAACCACTCACCTGCCATCCGCTGCGATCTATATGGAGTTTTTGTTGTTCGTATTCGCCATCTAAACTGAGCCATCGATAGGCTGGACCTATGGCCACCCTCGAATAAAATGATATGTGAGTGAGATGAGCCCAAGTGTATTTGACGGATGGTAGCAGATACAACAGCCGATAGTGTATATTGCCTTCGTTGTGGTAGGTGAGTTCGTAATTGGGCCTCTCTTCTTCGAGGTATTTGCCGTCCACGTTGAAACCAAATGTACCCCCTAATGCCAGACGGTTGTTGAGATGGTAATAATAATTGGCGTTGAGCACCCCGCTGAGATCTAATCCGCATAATCCGCTCTCAAGATTATAGTGGTGGCAGAGGTCGTCACTCAGCTTCTCGTAGGGTTTGGATAATAATAACCCGAATCCTGCATTGAAGGAAATCTCATTGCGGTAGAAATAATCAGGTTGCACATTTCGTGGCGCAAACTTTTGCTTGCTAATGATGTCTGACAACGGAATGGTGCTGTCGGACTTGTCGATAAACGATAGCATCAGGGTGTCTTGCTTCGGCTTGTACAAGCCTCCCGTGGCAAGGTCAACGATGAATCCAGGGACACTGAGCGGGCCGATAAGCTGTGCAATCGACCAAATATTGCTTCGTTGGCCAGGGATGACTTCCTCTGCGAGATAATGCTCTGATTCCACTGAGATTGGTTTGTCGAGGTCTGATTTCTTGACCTGAATTGTTGTAGGAAGCTGTTGTAGACTAAAGGTATCAGTAGTTGTTCGAATGTCCACAGGCTCAGGTACCGAGCCCGTCAATGTCACGTCGGCTTTTGTGCCTTTGAGAATAGTAATACATGACGAGAGCGTTAGCGGCAATAGCAGCAGTAACGCTTGAATGAAGGCGTGAATAGTAATTCTCATGACTCAGTGTGTTTATGTTTTATTCCAAATCAACAACTGTGATGCCTGCCCCGCCGAACTGCACGTGCTCGTCGCGGGCATCGCGTACGGCGGGAATAGTGCGCAGGTACTGACGGATTATCTGCCTCAAGGCTCCTGTGCCGGTGCCGTGAAGAATGCGCACTCTATCTGCGCCCACTTGGATGGCATCGTCTATGTAATGCGTGATGGCGTTCAAGGCTTCATCACCGCGCATGCCGCGCACATCGATATCTTGACGGAAGTTGAGCGATCTTTCGCGCATCTGCCGTTGTGTCTCGCGTCCCACAAAAGTTGCCGCAGCAGGTGTGTCCTCTTTCTTAGGCGCTTGAGCAGGCACGAGCCGATTCACAGCCACTGTTGTGCGCATCTGTCCGAAGACAACCATAGCCTGCTTGCCGTCGATATGCTCGAGGATGCCCACCGAAGTCTGGCCTTTGATGCGGACATAATAAGGCTCTCCTTCCGCCCTCCCTGGTGCAGACAGTTTTGACAGCTGAAAATTGTTATTCCCAGAGGTAACTGTTCCCTCCTTAACAGAGAGGGCGGGGGGAGAGTCTGTTTTCTTCATTCTACGTTCTTGCCTCCTCCTGATCTTCTCCATCTTTCGGGTGATGGTGTCGTCCTCGATGCCCTGCAGGTTTTCAATTTCTTTGATGCGGAAGTCTTCGAGTTGCTGGCGTACGCGGCGCGTCTCTTCCTTCTCGGCCTGAGCCTCGCGTATCTCACGGATAGTGCGCTCGATGCGGGCGTTGGAGTCAAGAAGGAGTTGCTCGGCTTCGTCCTTTGCCTTGCGAATGATGTCCTTGCGTTGGCGGCGTAGTTCTGCGATTTCTTCTTCGTACTTGGCAATCGTCTGCTCCATCTGCTTTTCGCGGCTGTGGATGGTTTCGCGTTTCTGTTGCCAATAGCGACGGTCGCGAACAATGTCTTGCAACCATTTGTCGGCATTGATATAATCACGCCCTACGATGTCCGAGGCATCGGTGATAACCTCCTCGGGAATACCAATCTTGCGAGCAATCTCCACGGCGAAACTCGAGCCTGGCTGACCTATCTGAAGTTGGAACAGCGGCTGCATCAGGTGGCGGTCGTAGAGCATGGCACCGTTGACGACACCTTCCGTCTCCTCGGCGAAATGTTTGAGGTTCTGGTAGTGCGTCGTGATGATGCCGAAGGCTCCTTTTTGAACGAAACGCTTCATCACGGCCTCGGCCATAGCGCCGCCGATCTGAGGCTCCGTGCCCCCGCCGAACTCGTCGATGAGCAGCAGCGTGGCAGGGTCGGCGTGGCGCATCATCTGCTTCATATTCAGCAGGTGAGAGCTGTAGGTCGAAAGCTCATCTTCAATGCTCTGTTCGTCGCCGATGTCAATCATGATATGCTCGAACGTGCCCAGCTGCGAACGTTCGCCCATAGTGACGGGCAAGCCGCATTGCAGCATATATTGCAACAGTCCCACGGTCTTCAGGCACACGCTCTTGCCACCTGCGTTAGGCCCTGAGATGAGCAGAATGCGTTGGCGGCGTGTCAGCTCAATGTCCAGCGGTACTACTTTCTTGCCGTGCTTCTCCAAGGAACGTTTGAGCAACGGGTGTACGGCCAATGTCCAGTCAATGAGCGGGTGTTTGGCTATCTGAGGAGCGGTGGTCGTGAAGGCGCCAATCTCCTTTGCCAAATGTGCCTTGGCTCGCACGAACTCCATATCGGCCAGCATCTCAAAGCTGTCCAAAAGTTGCGGCACCATCGGCCGTACCACATCGGTGAACTCACGTAGGATGCGCAGTATCTCGCGTTTTTCCTCGCCTTCGAGTTCTCGGATGCGGTTGTTGGCTTCGACCACCTCCTGCGGCTCTATGAATACTGTCTTACCTGTCGCACTCTCGTCGTGAACGATTCCCTTTATCTTGCGCTTCAGGGCTGGTGCTACAGGGATGACCAGTCGTCCGTCGCGCATGGTGGGCGCCACATCCTGTGCCACCGTTCCTTCCGCCTGCGCGTTCCTTAATATATTGTTTAGCACTCGGCTGACGCTTCCCTCGGCGCTTGCCAACTCGCGACGAATGCGGGCCAATTCCGACGAGGCGTTGTCCTTGACATGACCGAATTTATCGAGGATCTGGGCAATGCGACGTAAGAGGAGAAGAGCCGACCCACCCCCTGCCTTCCCTGCGAGGGAGGGAGCGGTATGTAATGGAAATCGAGAATAGACAAGCCGTGCGAGAGCGGGGTATGGCACACTTTTCTGCGATGACGGCCCTTCTTGTTCGGTAATGGCTCCCTCTTTAACAGGTAGGGCGGGGGAAGAGTCCGGGGCTGGTTCCGCTATTACTTTTCTTATCCCTTGAATGCATTCCAACGCCCTCTGCAGCGCAAACATCTCATCCACTTCGAT
>CADCOX010000123.1 GCA_902803195.1 uncultured Bacteroidales bacterium | reverse complement strand
GCTTTGCTGAGCGTGTTGGTCTTGTAAGGCTTCTGGCTTTCTTCGCTCTCACCGCGGAGTTCGATGGTCGTGGTGAAGAGGAACTCGCCGAGGTATTCTTCCATGATCTCGTCAGTCGTACCGAGAGCTTCGGCTACGCCCGAGAGGTCGATTTTCTGACGTGTGGCGATATTGGGGTACTGGGGCAACTCGACGGTCTTCTCGCCGACAATAGTCAGCTTGGTCAGATCGGTCTCAGCCTCGGGGAGGTCGGGAGTTTCCTTCTCGATGATCTTCATGGTCATGTCGAAGGTAGCCTTCTTGCCCTTATAGGCAATGACGAGGTTCACTTTTCCCTCGGCGCCAGCTTCGAGTTTGTTGGGCATCTGACCGAGGCGTACGCTGAACGAGCCGCTTTCAGCATCCCAGAAGAAGAAAGCAAAGAACTCCTGCAGTTCGGGACCATCTTCGGTCTCTTTCTGACCATAGGAGACGACGGTGCCATCCAGCTTCATCCAGAAACCACGGTTGTCGGCCGTGTAGTCGGCAGCAGATGTGGGTACGAAATCGCTCTTTTGGAAGAGGAACTCCGTGGGTGCTTCCTGTTCCATCCAGGCGTCGAGGTCGGTAGCAAGAGTGGCAGCATCTGTGCCAAGGGCTTCGGCCACAGCAGCAAGGGTGAAGTCAGTGTCCTTGTAGTTGTCGGACCATGAAGTACCTGGGTACATCTCGACCGTTGCGCTAAACTGCGCATTGGCGCTCAAGCTCACTACGAAGCATGCGAGAAGCGCCATGAGATGAGTAAAATACTTTTTCATAAGCGTTAAAATTTAGTTAGTGATAAAATGATGTCTAAACTCTGTTCTAGATTCATGGAAACGTTAAACGCCCGACGACATTACAGTCCGCTGGGCTTGCAGCCGTCGAACTTGACGCGATAGGGCCACTGCTCGTCGTTGCTGTCGCTCTCGTCCCATGCATGACGGTGGTAGGTCTTGGGCGTTGGTACGACGAGGAGGGAGAGACGAATGGCTTTCTCGGGAACGGTAAAGGTGAGGTTGCCGTCGGCATCGGTCTTGACGACCTCGGAGACAGTCGTATTGCCGCCTGTCGTGCCATCCTGAATAACGGCCACGAAAGCGAAACGGAAGGCGCGGTCAGCAAGTTTGCCGGCGCTATTGTACTTGGTTACTTTGTTGAACTTGTTGGCGTTCTCCGATGCCATGGGATCGCCATTCCACGATTTGCCAGGGTCGGCGGCAAGAAGAGCATCGCCAGGGGCAAGTGCTTGGAAAGCGACTGTGACGTCCTCGCCCTGCTTGTAGCCGGTGAGTGGGATAAAGTTCATGCCGGCCGTCTCGGGACAGCTATTGAAGGCCACCTGCCAATAGTCGTCGTCGGTCTTGTACATCTGCGTCTTGTAGTTGCGGGCGCTATAGTTCTTGGTGATGTACTTGTGTATCTCGTCGAACTGATAGTTCTGCAACTTGGTGCAGTACTCGAAATAGTCGGCCCAGAAGGCATCCCAATCACCATTGCAGAAGAGGCGTGTGTAAGTCTCAAGAGGATCTTCGGGGTAGCGGCTCTCGCGCCACAATTGTCCGAAGGCGCGGAGGCCGTGCTTCTCGACGAGGTGGTACTGCCACCAATAGGAGGCGTAGCGCATCCACTCATGGCAGTAGTGGCGGTGGTAGTTGTACAACCATACGGCGACGTCGTAGCCGAAGACTTGGTCGGGATAGTCTTGGAATCCCTGCCACTGGGCGCACTGCTCCCAGAAACCATTGCCACCTGAACCGTTGGCTCCGAAGCCATAGCGCCAGCCACGTTGTGTGTAGGCTCCTACGAAGTTATAACGATGGTCGCAGGCAACCTGATACTGGAAAGAGTGACCGATCTCATGGCCGATGGTGTGTCCCACGGGCTTGCATGTAGAGGGGTTCACCCAAAGCGCGCCAATCTTGTCGTCGTAGCCAGAGCCCGTAGCGAGCCATTCGGTCTGATAGAGCAGATGAATGATCATCTTGTAGTTGTCAACCTGCGACTCTCCTTCAATGGCCATTCCGAGTTTGTTCACATTCGTGTCGTAGAACTGCTCGGCTTTCTTGAGAAGATCGTTGACGTCGACGCGCAAAGCTGACGGAACAGACGAAGCATTGGGATTGTCGCCGAAGGCTTTATCCCAATAGACGATGAAATGCTCACTCTCCTTGGAGCGTGCGAAGCTCCACTTCGAGTTGGGATTGGTGTAGTCGTTGTTGTACTGGTTGTCGGAGGTCGTAGGCTTCCAGATGATGCGCATGTTGGGCTGTCCGAATCCCATGGCTACGCTTTTCTCGGCCTTGGAGTCCATCCCGAGTGCGCTGGTATAGGTAAGGGTGCGGGCAGCGCCATCCGTGAAGATGCGCATCTGTGAATTGCGAAAGACGACGGAGTCCACCGTGCTGAGGTCGACCTGCGTGGGTTTCTTGTAGCGGTCGGCCGATTCTATCCACAGGCTCTGGGCCATGGCCGTGGTGGTCAGGGCCAATAGGAGAAGGAGATATATTGTGCGTTTCATGGTTTTACGTACTTCTTGTGGTTAATAATATAGATGCCTTTGGGCAACCCCGGACGGGCGTCCCTTGAGAGCGAAAGTCCTCTGGCGCGTCCGCTGAGGTCATAGATGGTGCCAATGGCATCGCTGTCGCTATCGTCGGCCACATCGGCAATAGCATCAACGACCTCAGCGCCCTCGGGCACCTCGGCGTAGATGCGCAGTTCCTTGATGTCGCTGATGGCATAACCGTCGCCGTTGAGGCTGATGGCATCTTCAGTGGCAGTCAAGCAAACGGTCTGTGTGTTGTCGCTTGTGATATGATAAGCTACGCGACGACCACTCTTCAGCGTGATGACGAGTTCACGTGCACTGCTGCTCACGGGCAGCAGGAGCAGTAGAGCCAGGAACACAACGAAATGTTTGATTCTCATGATCGAATGGCAGATATTTTGGTTCCGTAAGTTTGTTTGATTGAATACGCAATGGCGTTATTTGACTATCCACTCGAAGACACCGGTCGAGTTGTCATCGGGCTGCACAATCTCGAGTCGCAAGGCCGAGGTCTCGATGGGCTCGAAGTTGACCGTGCAGGCCGCGCCCTTGTCGGTGGGGTACTTGTCGGGATTGGCGACAGGCTGCCATTCGCCGTTGGTATCGCGGTAGAGGATGCGCCAGCTCTTGGGCACACGGCAACCGCCCCAAGGGCCATCGTCGAACCAATAGACGGTCGCGCTCTGCACCCTCGAAGCTTGGGCGAAGTCATACTGCAACCATTCCGTGCTGGCTTTCTTTGGCCAAGTGTGATAGTAGGGCACGCTACGGTCGTCGCCGTTCTTAGGGACGAGGCGGTCGTTAATAGCCGAGAGGGCTGCCATACGGTGGGAAGCGCTGACTCGACTCTCCGAGGCGAGCGTGGCGGGCTGAGCTGGCGTCGTAGCACTGAGGTCCTGAGCGAGCCACACCTGCATCTTGCCGCTACCGCGGTGGCACCAAGCATAATAAGGTATCAGTGTGAGGTGAACATCCTCGGTCACGAGGCGTCCACTCTTGTCGAAGTTGAGTAGCTGGGCATCGGTCGTGAGTGTCTTGACAGGGGTGTTGGCAATCTGTGAGTCGCCCAACTGGAAGCGCGGCTCCTGATTGATGAGCGATCCGGCGATATCAAAGCTGTTGTCGGGGTGCTCGGCACAGTAGACGATAGGTCCGCGCTCGATGCTGACCATGCCGCGGTCGTCCTGAACGCGGAAGTTGGCACGTACGGTGCGTGGCTCCATGTCGAAATGAATCTGTACGCGATCACCTTTCTTCCACTTGCGGTCAATGGTGCAATAGCCGTCGGCTGTTGGAGTAGCATTCACCTTGTCACCGTTGACCATGACGGAGTAGCCGAGTCGACGGCCATCGGTGAACTCATAGAGGTCGGACGGAACGACAGCGCCGCGAACCCATCCTGGGATGCGAATCTTCATGGCGAACTGTCCGGCTGCATTCTTGTCCACGGTGACAACGATATCACCATCCCATGGGTATTCGGTCTTCTGTGAGAGGCTGACCTCCTTGCCGCCGACCTTCAGCTCGCTGGTATTCGAGAGGAAGAGGTTCACGTAGACATTGCGATCCTTGACAGCGTAGACGTACCCTGGCAGAGAAGGAATGAAACGGCAGATATTGCTGGGACAGCAGGCACATCCGAACCAAGCTTGACGCTGATGCTGGCCGATGGAGGCGAGAGGGTTGGGGTAGAAGAAGCTGCCACCGTCGAGCGAGACACCACTGATGAGGCCATTGTAGAGCGTGCGCTCCAGGACATCGTAGTATTTCGACTCGCCATGAAGCAGGAACAGACGATGGTTGACGTAGACGTTACCGATAGCGGCGCAGGTCTCGCAGTAAGCGCTCATGTTAGGCAGCTGATAGTTGCGCCCGAAGGCTTCGCCGCTGCTGGTGGCTCCAATGCCGCCTGTGATATAGAGCTTCTTTGAGACGATGTTCTCCCAGATGGCATCGATGGCGTGGATGTAGGACTGATCACCTGTGAGGGCTGCAACATCGGCCATGCCAGCGTACATATATGCCGCGCGTACGGCATGACCGACGGCCTCGTCCTGCTCGATGACGGGTTTGTGGGCCTGCGAGTAGTCGTGGACGATGGTAGTCTTGCCACGATAGTCAAGCAGGAACTTAGCCTCGTCCAGGTACTTCTTGTCGCCTGTAGCCAAATAGAGCTTGGCCAGCGCCATCTCGGCAATCTGATGACCTGGCACGACGCAGGCCTGACCTGGGTTGGGACCAACCTCGCGGCAGACGCAGTCGGCATACTTGATGGCGATGTCGAGGAAGTTGCGCTTGCCTGTGGCCTGATAGTGGGCGATGGCTGCCTCTACCATGTGACCGAGGTTGTAGAGTTCGTGGGAGAGGTCCTCCTCCTTCACCCATCGGCGGTCGCCTGCCCACTCGTGGGGATGCTCAGGATTCTGGGTGCGAGACGTGTAGAGATAGCCGTCGGGTTCCTGTGCCGAAGCGATGATGGCGATGACCGAGTCGATGTAGTGCTCGACTTTCTTGTCGGGGTAGGTCTGGAGCAAGTAGGAGGCACCCTCAATGGTCTTGTAGGGGTCGGTGTCGTCGAAGCTGTAGCCGCTAACTTTGAAGTTGAGCGAAGGGTCTTTCATGTGGGCGGCAGCATTCTCGAAGTTCTTGTAGCGCCCAGTCTCCTCGCACTTGGAGAAGGCCAGGGGGATGGTCACCTTGCGGCTCGCGTTGAGGCGTTGCCCCCAAAACGAATCGGTGACTTTGACACTGGTGAAAGGAACGGGCGTAATAGGATAACCGGCAGAAGATTGGTTGTCGGTCTTGGCTTGTGCAGGCATGAAAGAGGCTAGCACGAGCAGAGCAGCGAGGAGATGACGCATCATAAGTAAAGAGTGTTTTGCTAGTTTATTTGGGTGCAAAAATAACACTTATTGCCATTCGCTGCAAAGAAAAAGGGAAATATTTTCGTTTTTAGGCGAATATTTCCCTTTATAAACGTATTTTTCAGAAGATAAAGGTTCTTTCTTTGAAAGAAAGGACCTCATTAAGAGGCTGCATGACGAACGGCCGCTCTTTCATTCGTGGATGTGGAATCTTGAGGTCTGGTTCATCGACCTGCAAATCGTCGTAGAGCAGGATGTCAATATCAATTGGACGATCGGTGTAGTGGCCGTTGATGCTCTTGTGCTGCCGTCCGAGTTCTCGCTCAATGGATTGTGTCGCCTCGAGCAATTCGCGGGGCGTGAGTGTTGTATGGAAGTGGGCCACAGCGTTCATAAAGGCGTGCTCGCTCTCGAAGCCCATGGGTGCCGTCTCAATCAGCGAGGAGCAGCGCACGAGGGGGCCTACTCGCACAATCAGCCGTTCGATAGCGCTCAACAGCATCGCATGGCGGTCGCCCAGATTACTGCCGAGTCCGAGATAGATGTTAGCTTGCTGTGCCATAAGCCTTTAGTCCTTCAAGATAAGCATAGCATCTCCGTAGGTGCCGAAGCGGTAACGATTGTCTCGTAATGCCTCTTTGTATGCGGTCATGACGAGTTCGTAGCCGCCATAAGCACATGTCAGCATGAGCAGTGTCGAGTAAGGCATATAGAAATTCGCGACCATGCTGTTGGCGATACCGAAGTCGTAGGGCGGATAGATGAATTTGTTGGTCCAACCATCAAACTCTTTCAGACGCATATCGGCGCCGATGGCGGTCTCGAGGGCGCGCTGAACAGTCGTGCCGACAGCGCATACGCGATGTCCCTCTTCCTTGGCTTGATTGACGAGCCGGCAGACCTCTTCGCCCACGTGCATCTCCTCGCTCTCCATCTTATGTTTGGAAAGATCCTCGACGTCAATTTCACGGAAATTGCCGAGACCACAATGGAGTGTGATGTAAGACATCTCGATGCCCTTGATCTCCATGCGTTTGAGTAGGTTCTTGGAAAAGTGAAGACCAGAGGTGGGAGCTGTCACAGCTCCCTCATTCTTAGCGAATACGCACTGGAAATCCTCCATATCCTGTGGCTCTGCTTTGCGGCTGATGATCTGCTTGGGCAGAGGTGCCTCGCCAAGGGCATAAAGGGCTTCTTTGAACTCCTCGTGGGGGCCGTCGTAGAGGAAACGGAGTGTGCGACCGCGACTTGTGGTGTTGTCGATGACCTCGGCAACCATGCTCTCATCCTCACCGAAGTAGAGTTTGTTGCCAATACGGATCTTGCGGGCGGGCTCTACGAGGACGTCCCAAAGGCGCATGGAAGGATTCAGCTCACGTAGCAGAAATACCTCAATCTTGGCACCCGTCTTCTCCTTGTTGCCCTCAAGACGGGCGGGGAACACCTTCGTGTCATTGAACACGAACACGTCCTTATCGTCGAAGTACTCGAGGATATCGTAGAAGTGGTCGCGGTGTTCGATGATGCCGCTCTTGGTGTGAAGGACCATCAACCGGCATTCGTCGCGGAAGGGAACTGGGTATTGCGCGATGCGGTCGTTGGAGAGCTTGAATTTGAATTGAGAGAGTTTCATATTGTCAATGGGCGTTAATGGGTTGTATGATGGTTAAGAATT
>CADCOX010000122.1 GCA_902803195.1 uncultured Bacteroidales bacterium | reverse complement strand
GCTCAAGACGCTCTGCGGCTATCAGCAAGTGCACCTGAAGGCAGGCGAGCGCCGAACGATCACCACCGTCATACCCCGCCGACAGCTTGAATCGTGGGACGCCTCTACCAACACCATCCGCTTCGTGACGGGACAATACGAACTGATGGCAGGCCCCTCGAGCGCCGACCGCTCACTGCTGAAGCGAAACGTTCAATTGTAACCCCCACCTCACAACCTCACAACCTCATAACCTCACAACCCCACAACCTCATAACCTCACCACCTCATAAACTCACAACCTCACAACCCCATAACCTCACAACCCCATAACCTCACAACCTCACAACCTCATAAAATGATTAGAAAAGCCAATCAAAACGACATCCCGGGACTGATAAAACTACTTTATCAGGCCGACGCGGTGCATAATGGGATACGCCCCGACCTCTTCAAATCCAATACGCCCAAGTACGCCGAGCACGAACTGGAAGAGATTCTTGCCGACGAGCGCAAGCCCATCTTCGTCTACGACGACGGTGGGGTAGTGGGGCACGCCTTCTGCCAGATCATCGAGGTCCGCGACCATCGGTTGCTGCAGGACATCAAGACGCTGTACATCGACGACATCTGCGTCGACGAGCACCACCGCGGCCACCATATCGGGCAGGCACTGTATGAGTTCGTGCGCGACTACGCCCGCTCCATCGGCTGCTACAACATCACCCTGAACGTGTGGGAAGGCAACGACCCCGCCTACAACTTCTACAAAAGTGTGGGCATGCGCGTGCAGAAAACAGGAATGGAAACCATCTTGTGACGAAGCCCGCCACCCAAACCGACGTTCTATTACGACCTGCTGCGCGAGAGCCACTCGGCCCGATCCGAAGACGCTGCATGCGTAGCAAGCAACTACCCCAACCACTATACAAACCTCAAGAAACGAATACGATGATGACGGTCTTATTTTTCTTGTTCCTCATGATGTCGACGGTGAGCGTAGCCTCTGGCGGCGAGGCGCAGACGTGGAAGCCTGTGGAGCTGAAGCGCGACATCACGCACCCGCAACCGATGACGGGACTGGTGCTGTGGCCCGAGACGGCACGCCGCCTGAACGACACCTACGGGCAGGCCATCCAGTTGGAGTTCTCCTATTGCCTGCCCTGCAAGGTCGTCACCGGTTGCCGCGACGACGGCACCATCGAGTACGACTGGAGCTGGTTCGACCGCGTGCTCGAAGACGTCGCCAGTCGCGGGCATCAGCTCATCGCCCGCTTCCGCTACGAATACCCGTCGAGCCGCGACGTCGACGGCCAGCGCGGAACGACGGCCGTCCCTGCCTACATCAAGCAACGGCCTGACTACGCCGAGACCTTCGCCGAGAACCCCAACAACGACGGCCCCACGTGGTATGCCGACTGGACCAACGCCGAGTTGCAGCGGTTCACCCTTCAGTTCTACACCGACTTCGCACGCCGCTATGCCCACGACCGCCGATTGGCCTTCCTCGAGGTGGGATTCGGACATTGGTCGGAGTACCACATCTACGGCACCACGTTGGACATCGGCAAGAACTTCCCCTCGAAAGCCTTCCAGAAGCAGTTCTACGAACACATGAACGCCGTGATGACCGACATCCCGTGGGCGGTGTCCATTAATGCGGGCGACCGCCACTATTCGCCTGTGCCCGACGAGCCTTCGCTGCAAGCCATACGTTTCGGCTCGTTCGACGACTCGTTCATGCATAAGTCGCATGAACTCAGCAGCGGCGGCGGCTGGAACGAGCGTTGCTGGAACTCCATCGGAAAAGACTCCCGCTGGCAGACGGGCGTCTGCGGAGGCGAGGTAAGCTACTACTCGTCCAACGACCAGCGCAACTTCCTCAATCCCGAAGGCCTCTATGGTCACACCTGGGAGGAACAAGCCGCCAAATACCATATCACCTTCATGATCTCGAACGACGCGCCATGCGGAGACGTTGCCACACCCGAACGCTTCCGCGAGGGCACGATGGCTACGGGCTATCGCTTCGTCGTCACGCGATGTGAGACCAACGGCATCGTCACCCGCCTGCGCGTCACCAACGAAGGTGTGGCGCCCCTCTATCGCGATGCGTGGTTCGCTATCGGCGACGCCCGTTCGACCGCCTCGCTGCGCGGTCTGCTGCCCGGCGATGAGATGACGGTGGAGATTCCCGCCGTCCCCCGTGCCGACGGCAGCGACCTGCGGATCGTCAGCGACCACATCCTGGCGCAGCAGCAGATAGAGTTCGTGACCGGACGCTAATGAAGAAACAGCGAATAAGTAGATGGGGGTAATGAGCTATATGTTACTTATTCGGAAGAATACAAGCAGCTGGGCGTAATGAGCTATATGTTACATATTTAGGAGAATACAATGCAGATACTACTTGCTTCCGCAAAGATCATGAACGACAAGTTGGCGACGGCGCCCGATGTGGAGCTGTCGATACCTCGTTTTGCGGACGAGGCATCGTCGTTAGCCCGCGATATGGCTGTTTATTCTACCGAACAAATAGCTGAGATGCTGGGTTGCAGTAGGCAGATAGCGGCACAAAACAAAATGCGCTTCATGCGTTTCTTTGAGGACGCTCCCGAGATGCCCGCCGTCCTTGCCTATCATGGGCAGGCTTATAAACACCTGAAGGCGGAGACACTCACCGCAGCCGACCTCCGCTTTGCCCAAGAGCATCTGTGGATAACCTCTTTCCTCTATGGCCTGCTTCGTCCGTTGGACGCCATCCTGCCATATCGGATGGAAGGTAATGTAGAACTGCCGAGTGCTGGCGGACGCAATCTGTTCGCGTTCTGGAAAAGCCGCCTCACGGACGTGCTCATCGATGCCGCAAAGGCCGACGACGGCATCCTCGTTCATCTGGCCACCGAGGAATACCAGCATCTTTTCGACTGGCAACGCGTGAGGAAAGAAGTACACATCATACAGCCCCTATTCTATGTGCGACAAGGTAATAGTCTGAAGATGCAAGCCGTGTGGGCGAAGACCTGTCGAGGTGCGATGACGCGCTTCATCATCGACCAACGCCTTACCGCTCCTGCCGACCTCAACGCATTCACCTACGAAGGCATTGCCTACAGCTCTGCTATCGGCGAACCCGATTACCCGCATTTCATTAAGTCAAAATAAACATAGGAACCTGATTATATGTAATGAAAAGAACTTCAATGAACATAGAGTTGAGAAGATGGAGCTCAGCAGACAGGGAGGCGCTAAGAGACCTCTGCAATGCTGTTGATAGGACATTCCTGTCCGACAGATTGCCACAGCCTTATACCGACGGCGATGCAGAGTGGTGGCTGAATAGGGTAGAGACGAGTGAGGGCATCGACGGAGTATTCAGGGCTATCGTCGCAGATCATCACGTCGTGGGCAGTATCTCTGTTGAGCGCAAGGCCGATGTCTACCGATTTGATGGCGACTTAGGCTATTTCCT
>CADCOX010000121.1 GCA_902803195.1 uncultured Bacteroidales bacterium | reverse complement strand
GCGTAAACGAGACTTTCGGCCTGTGGGCCAAGCAGATAGCAGAAGAAATGAACGTGCCGTTTGTTGACTTGAACGAGATTTCAGCAAACAAGTACGAGAAGATGAGCTCATGGAAGATCAACTACCATTTCTACCTCGACAACATCCATACATCGAAGTTCGGCGCCGAGCACAATGCTCGATGTGCTGCCGAAGGATTAATGGCCTGCTCTCACCCCGACCTTGCACCGCTGAAGGCGATGATGATAAACCTGTCACTTCCCACGACTGGCGTGAAGCGCGAGCAAGGCAAGCCCGTAGTGTTCATTACGGGCGACTCAACCGTGAAGAATACGGACAGAGACTCTACAGGCATGTGGGGATGGGGGTCGCAAGCTTGGCGCACTTTCGATGAAGAAAAGATCACCTACATCAACTGCGCTCAGGCCGGACGCTCATGCCGCACCTTCATCCGCGAAGGGCGATGGGAGAAGGTCTACAACGACCTACAGCCGGGCGATTTCGTGCTCATTCAATTCGGGCATAATGATATCGGCGAGCTCCATCGGGGCAAACACCGCGGTGAGATTCCGGGGACGGCCGACACAAGCTGCGTCAGTCGAGTAGTCTTGCAGGATGAGGCTTACAATGAGGTCGTTTACTCATTCGGCTGGTATCTGAAGAAGATGATTGATGACTGCCGCGAGAAAGGGGCAACACCTATTCTTGTCAGCCTCACCCCTCGCAACGAATGGCCCGACGGACAACATATCGAGCGCCGCAATGACTCCTATGGCAAGTGGTATCGCGAGGTAGCTGCCGAAACGGGCTGCGAACTGGTCGACCTGCACAATATCACCGCCGATGCGCTCGATGGAATCGGAAAGGAAGCCACGAAAGAATATTACAATAAGGACCATACGCATACCTCGTTGCGTGGAGCCCGCCTAAATGCCCTTGGCATCGCCATCGGATTGCGCCGCAAAGGCAGCCCATTGGCCAAGTACTTGAAGTGATCAGAGGCCAATAATGACGCCATTTCGCTGTTGATGGTTACTTAAATGCCCATCAACACAATAAAAAGAGCTTGCGCGCGTTATTAATAAAGATATACGCGCAAGAACTATGATAGAATACATTCGCGGCTCCATCGCCGAACTCTCCCCCACCCTGGCCGTACTGGACGCCAATGGCGTCGGCTATGGCTTGAGTATCAGTCTGAACACCTATACTGCCATCCAAGGTCTGCATGGCGACGTGAAACTCTATGCTTACGAATCCATCCGCGAAGATGCCTACCAGTTGTGGGGCTTCGCCACGAAGGTAGAGCGTGAGTTGTTTGTGCTGCTGACGAGCGTAAGTGGTGTGGGTGGCCAGTCTGCACGCGTCATCCTTTCATCAATGACGCCTGCTGAGTTGTGCGATGCCATCAGCCGTGGCGATGAGCGACTACTGAAATCGGCCAAAGGCGTCGGCGGCAAGACGGCGCAGCGCATCATCGTCGAGCTGAAGGACAAGATTGTTGCTCTCGGGATTGACGCCGCTGCTGGCGCTCCCTCTTCGCAACCCATGAGCCCCGCCAACAAGGAGGTGCAGGATGAGGCCGTAGCCGCACTCGTGATGCTCGGCTTCTCGCCCGCCCCATCGCAGAAGGCTGTCATCGGAATCCTGCGTGCCGAACCCGATGCCAACGTGGAACGCGTCATCAAGTTGGCGCTGAAGATGCTGTAAGAAAGAGCAAAAAGTCGCTCTCCCAGCCTTCCGTAGAGCCATGTCCTAAAAAGAATCAAAGCCCCTTGAGAAAACTCTTTGCATATAGTATATTGTTGCTGACAGCAATCATCTTTGCTGCCAGCAATGCCTTGCTGTCTGCAAAGGTGTCCCCTCCTATCCTTACGGGCGAATCTTCTCCTGCTTGGGCAGAGCCTGCAGCTGCTGACAGCCTCCGTACCACCCCGCAGAAGACTGTTCCCGAGACCGTCGAGGACCTGGACACAGCTGCTGTCTCCATCCGCCTGCCCGACAACCTTAAGCAGGTGACCGAGATGGACTCGCTGACCGGCAACTACCGTGTCGGCATGAAGTTGGGTACAGGCGGTTACCTGAATACGCCCATTCTGATGACACCCGAGGAGTATCAGCAGTGGAGCCTGCATCGTTCCATGCAAAGCTACTACCGCGAGAAGAACCGACAGGAATACGATAGCGAAGGCAAGAGCAAGTTCGACTTCACCGACATCAACTTCGACCTTGGCCCTGCCGAGAAGATCTTCGGTCCCGGCGGCGTCAGCATCAAGACGCAAGGTTCAGCCGACCTGAAGATGGGTGGTAACCTCAAGAAAATCAACAACCCATCGCTCGCAGCCAACCGCAGAAAGACTTTCGGTTTTGACTTCGACGAGAAGATTAACCTTTCGGTCACAGGTAAAGTGGGCGACAAGGTGAACATGAAGATCAACTACAACACGGAAGCCACCATGGAAGTAGATGGTCAGCAAATGAAGTTGAAATACGATGGCAAGGAGGACGAGATCGTGAAGTTGGTGGAAGCCGGCAACGTCTCGATGCCCTCCAACTCCACGCTCATCCATGGCGTGTCGAGCCTGTTCGGTTTACGCACCGACCTGCAGTTTGGTAAACTGAAGTTGCAGACGGTGGTCAGCCAAAAGAAATCAGCCTCAAAGAGCGTCAGTTCGAAGGGTGGCACACAGACCACGAACTACGAGATCTCGGCCGTCGACTACGAAGAGAACCGCCACTTCTGGCTATCGCATTACTTCCGCGACAACTACGACCGATGGATGCGTACGCTTCCCACTATTGCCAGTGGCATCACCCTGAAGCGCGTGGAGTTGTGGGTGACTAACAAATCGGCTTCAACGCAGAACAATCGTAACCTCATCGCCTTTACCGACCTGGGTGAGGCTCAGCACATCAGCAACCCCAACTGGAGCGGCACCACCTCCAACCAACCTCAGAACCGTGCCAACGACCTCTATCAGACCATCATCGACCAGTGTCCTGACGCACGCGATATCAGCAAGGCCACCAATACACTCGACGCCATTCCCGATTTCGATGGCGGTGCCGACTACGAGAAGCTGCAATCAGCGCGACTATTGTCGTCGTCGGAGTATACCCTCAACACGGCCCTCGGCTACGTCTCACTTAACTTCCAATTAGAGCCTGACGAGGTGCTGGCCGTAGCTTTCGAGTACACGCTGGGCGGGCAGACCTTCCAAGTGGGTGAGTTCGCCAGCGACCTGACCGACAACAAGCAGTGCCTCTACGTGAAGGCCATCAAGAGTACCACCAGCTCGCCGGCAATGGGCAACTGGCCCTTGATGATGAAGAACATCTACTCACTCGGAGCCACCTCCACGCAGCGCGAGAAATTCCGCCTCGACGTGAAATTCCAGAACGACACAGCGGGCGTCTATCAGACCTATCTGCCCGAGGCCAACCTGAAGGCGACACCGCTGCTGCGCGCCATGAACCTGGACCGGTTGGACAACAACAACCGCGCTAATGCCGATGGACAGTTCGACTATGTCGAAGGTTTCACCATCTCCAAGGGCCGTATCATCTTCCCCGTAGCCGAACCTTTTGGCGACCACCTGCGCCGTTGGATAGGCAGCGATGCAGTCGCCGACAAGTACTGCTTCGATGCCCTCTACGACTCCACCAAGACCATTGCCAAGCAGATGGCCGAGCAGAACAAGTTCTTGCTCAGCGGTCGCTACAAAGGTACGAACGGCGCAGAGATTGACCTCGGCGCAATGAATATCGCCCAAGGGTCGGTGGTCGTCACGGCCGGCGGCGTCACGCTGACCGAGAACGTCGACTACCGCGTGGACTATTCCATGGGTATGGTCTATATCCTCAACCAGAGCATCATTGATGCCGGCACGAAGATCAACGCCAGTGTGGAGTCGAACGACACCTACGGCATGCAACGCAAGACGATGCTGGGCGTCAACTGGGATTATGAGTTCTCCAAGAATTTCGTCCTGGGCGGTACATTCCAATTCCTCAACGAACAGCCGCTGACCACCAAGGTGAACATGGGCGAGGAGCCTCTGAAGAACACGCTCTGGGGCTTGCACATGGACTGGAAGAAAGAGGCGCAATGGCTGACCAATGCGCTGAACGCCATCCCCCTACTCAACTTCACCGCACCCTCACAGATTGCTTTCAGCGCGGACTTCGCCCAACTGATTGCCGGGCAGAACCACAAGATACAGGGCGGAGCCTCGTACATGGACGATTTCGAGAACACGAAGACGCGTCAAAGCATCTCTCAGCCACAGGCTTGGATGCTCTCCTCGGTACCGACTCCGTTCGAAGGTTCGCGACTGACTGACGACGTGCGCAGTGGCTACCAGCGCGCCCGTCTCGCCTGGTACTACATCGACCCCATCTTCACGCGCCGCAGCAGTTCGCTCACGCCCGCCCACATCAAGAGCGACCTCAACCAACTCTCCAACCACTACGTCCGAGAGGTGTTTGAGCGTGACCTCTACCCCAACAAGAAACAGAACTCCTACAAGGAGGCCGCTTCGCTGAACGTGCTGAACCTGGCCTATTATCCTTCCGAGCGAGGAGCCTACAACCTCAACCCCAACCTTGACACAAACGGCCGACTCCTGACCCCGAAGGAGAACTGGGGCGGCATGATGCGCAAGATGGACAACCCCGACTTCGAGGCGCAGAACTTCGAATACATCGAATTTTGGATGCTCGACCCCTTCATCTACACGGGCGACGACCAGAGCTACGGCGGCGAACTCTATATC
>CADCOX010000120.1 GCA_902803195.1 uncultured Bacteroidales bacterium | reverse complement strand
GGCGTCGCAGTCCTGGAAATAGATGCGCCTGACGCCCGGCATGCCCCAGAAGCCGTTGTCGGCGATGCAGCCCAGGTGGGTGTGACCGGTAAATAGGCCTACCAAGTCGTTAATGATATACGTCTCGCCACTCGATGGGAAGTTGTCGGCATCGATGCTGGCAGCCGTGATGTAATCCCTCTCGGCATTCACGTACCAGCCATTGGAGTCAAGATACCAGCCGTAGTCGTTCGGTTTGTGAACCGAGGTGTTGAAGTAGCGCGTGTAGTTATTCTCTGTGATGTACGTGTACTTCACGCCTTTGTAGGTGTACACATAGTCGTCTTTCGGCGCCCGTTTCGGCACGCGTTGCGGCTTGACCGACGAGCCATCGCGCAGCTCCACCTCGCCGGGGCTGTTGTCGGCAACCTTGGGCTGTGCCCATGCGCCTATGACTGCTATCGTCAGCCATAACGCAATCGTTGTCAGGAATCTAGTTTTCATATTTTTGATTTATAATGTTGTTGACTCTGCAAGAATTTCAACCTATTTTGGGAAACAGATGGTAAATGGTAAATGCCAAATCGTAAATGGTAACTGCTTCAGCGTGTCGTGCCGCTCGCGCCTTCGTTACTGATGCCGGTGTTGATGTTCGGGTCCTCATCGCCGGCATTGCCACCCCAATCGATCGTAGTGTCGGAGATGATGCCGTCAGCGCTGATGGCCTTGGCCTCAAGCACGCGGGTGCTGATGCGCGTCAGGTACTGACCCAGATAGTCGGGACCGAGTTGCCCCTTCACCTCCTTCTTGTTGCCCACATACGGCTCGCCAAGCGTGGCGCCGTGCTGGTCGAGGACGGTGACGATCATCTGGGCCGAGGCCTCGATGACGTACTTCTCCTGCGAGGGTTCGCCCTTCAAGGCGGGCTGTACGCTGACGCCGGCTTTTGCGGGCAGCGAGGCGAAGCTGACGGTCTTCGTCCAAGCGTCCGAGGTCACGCTTTCCTGTGCCTGCTTTCCGTTGCTGTCTATATAATAAATAGTGACACTTGCGGCATCGAGCAGGTCCTGACTCAGCTGCACCTTATACTCGGCCTTGGCGCTTTTCGCTTTCAGTCCCTCAGGCTCGTCGTCGCTGCAAGAGGGAAGGCTGCCGAGGGCCAGCAGGCCCCCGAGCAGCACACTCATGATACGCAGATTCTTCATTGTAAGTAGGGTTATTTCTTGATGGTAGGGTTATTTCTTGATGACTTTCTTACCGTTCTTGATGACAACGCCCTTGGCGTGCTGGCTTACTCTGCGGCCGCTGAGGTCGTAGACGCGCTCGGTGCCGTCGCTGTCGATGGTGCGCAGCTGCTCAATGCCGTCGACGCCCTCCAGCGCCATGCCGATAGCCGCGCGCGTGCCGCCCTGACGGCTCTGCAGCAGGTAGCAGCGGAAGGCGGGAACAGTGACGTCGCTGTGGGCCTCGCAGTCATTGAGCACGGGATGCCACATGGCGTCGTCGTTCATCACGTAGGCGCCCAACTCCACAGCCTCGGCATTGCCGATAGCGGTGAGCGTGCCGCGCAGGGTGTAGCCCACCGACGACTGCTGACGGCCGTAGGTCTGACCGTCGGTGCTGGCAGGCAGCGTAGCGCTCGTGGTCGAGAGCGGGGCATCGCTCTGCTCCGCCCATACGAGGTAGGGCTCCATGGGCTGCATGCGTCCCATGTGCTGGGTGAAGATGAGCTCGTCCGTGCCGCGGCCCGAGAGGCGGTAGACCTTTGCGCCGACGGGGATGTCGAGGGCGTAGGGCAGACATACGGTGTAGGGCACGGCGCTCTGGGCCAGTGTACGCGTGTTCTCTACATTCTCTGCCGTAACGGCGAAGGGCACACAGTAGTCCAGACCGTCGACCAGACGGAAGGTCTGCGCCTTGAAGCCGCTGGCACCGTCGCTGACGGCCACGTTCACATCGGCGGTCGCGCCATAAGAGGTGGGCACGTAGGCCAGCGTGTTGGCGCCGATGCCGAGCGAGCGGACGCCACCCTCGGCGGCAAGCGTCGGCGCGTAGTCAGCACACTTGCTCATATCGACATAGCGCAGGCGGGTGGCATGCGTGAAGGCATCCTTGCCCACACCCTTGACGGTGGCGGGGAGGGTGACGCTGCGCAGCTGGGTGAGCGGCGTCACGTCGGCGGTGCGCAACGAGTCGATGCTGGTATATTGGAGGGCATCGAAGTCGATGACACCGGTATGATTGCGGAACCAGCCGCTG
>CADCOX010000119.1 GCA_902803195.1 uncultured Bacteroidales bacterium | reverse complement strand
CGATAGAGTTTGGAGAACTTGTTCATGTTGGACGAATAGCTGCCTCCGATGTAGCCCGAGAGGCATGCGAGGACGTCGGATGGCGAGACGCCAGCCCGCTTGCAGCGCGCAGCATCGACCGTGAGCCGATACTGAGGGTAGCGGTTGTTGAAAGAGGTCTGCGATCGCGAGATCTCAGGACGTGCCTGCAGGGCTGCGATGAGGCGGTTGGTGACGCTCATCAGCGAGTCGACACCTCGGTCCTGATGGTCCTGCACCTGCATCTCAAAGCCGTTTGTGGCGCCGTAGCCGCTAATCATGGGTTGGGTGAATGCCATGATTTTGGCCTCGCTGATGCCAGCCACACGGCGGTTGACCTCAGCCATCACGCTCTTCAGGTCGTCGCCCTTGCCTCGGCGTTCGTCCCAGTTTTTCAGGCGCAGCAGGAACATGCCGTTGTTGGAACTTTGTCCCGCCATGCGGCTCACACCCACGCTCTTGGAATACGCTTTTATCTGCGGCAGGTCGGTGATCAACTTCTCCACGCGGTTCATCATCTGGTGCGTGGACTCCTTGGTGCTGCCTGGCTGAGTCTGTACTGTCACATAGATGACACCCATGTCCTCGTCGGGCACGAGAGCTGTCTTGGTGGTCGTGAGGAGATAGAAGAACAGGGCGATGGCCGCAACGACAGAGAGCGCGACCAGCCAGATATTCCGCATGAGGAAGCCTACACATTTCTTATAGCGGGCGACGGTGGCAGCCGTCAGATTCTCTAAACGGGCTAAAACCGTCTGTTTGTCTCTGCTACGCGGTTTCAGTAAATGGGCACATAGGGCCGGACTCAGCGTCAAAGCGTTAATCATCGAGATGAGCACAGCCACAGCCATCGTCAGACCGAACTGGGTGTAGAAGATGCCGCTCGTGCCGCCCATGAAGCAGACGGGGATAAAGACCGCCATGAAGACCAGCGTCGACGTGATAAGGGCTGTCGTCACTTCGTGCATGGCGGCGAGGGTATGGCCCCTTTCTAACTCCCCCCGTGGGGGGGAGGACAGGTATTCCTCGGCAAAGCCCCTCTCTAACTCCCCCCGTGGGGGGGAGGACTCCTTATCCTCTATGGATGATGCTGGCCACTGCTTGGCGGCTCTCCCCCCCACGGGGGGAGCGGGGAGCGGGGCTTTGTCCATCTTCGCCTGTACGGCCTCGGCCACAACGATGGCGTCGTCCACTACCGTACCGATGACCAGCACGAGGGCGAATAGCGTCAGCGTGTTCAGCGAGAAGCCGGCGATGTAGAGGAAACCGAATGTGCCTACCAGCGAGACAACGATGGCCACGAGCGGAATCAGTGTGGCACGCCAAGAGCGTAGGAACAGCAGCACCACGAGCACCACGAGCACCACGGCCTCGAGGAGCGTGCGTTCGACGCTGTTGATGCTTGCGTCGAGGAAATCCTTCGTTGACATCAGGTCGATGAGCTCCATGTCTGCAGGCAGGTCCTTGCAAATCTCCTCGACCAGTTTGTCGATGGCGATGATGATCTCGTTGGCATTCGAGCCCGGCGTCTGAGAAATCATACAGGTGGAGCCCGGATGGCCGTTGATCTCACCTTCGATGGCATAGCCCTGAAGGCCCATCTCCACACGCGCTACATCCTTCAGCCGAAGCACGCTGCCGTCCGCCTCGCTGCGGATGACCAGGTTTTCATAATCCTCCTCTTCCTCGTAGCGACCGCGATATTTGAGTACGTATTGGAAAGTGTTGTCGCTCTCTTCGCCCAGCGTACCTGCAGGGCTCTCTATGTTCTGCTCGGCCAGCACGGCCGTGATGTCGGAGGGCATCAGGTGGTGCTGTGCCATCTTGGCGGGATCGAGCCAGATGCGCATGGAATAGTTGGAACCGTAGACATCGACCTCGCCCACTCCTGGCACGCGAGATAGACGAGGCTCGATGTTGATCTTGAAGTAGTTGTTGAGGAAAGCCAGGTCATAGGTTCCTTTTGGGCTGTACAGACCGAGCGACTTCAACGTAGAGGTCTGACGGCGCATGACGGTGACGCCCGTGCGTGTCACTTCGGCAGGCAATAGTCCCTGAGCCTGTGCGACGCGGTTCTGCACGTTCACGGTGGCCATGTCGGGGTCAGTGCCCTGCTTGAAGAAGACGTTGATGTTGGCAGAGCCGTTGTTCGATGCGTTCGAAGTCATGTAGATCATGTTCTCGACGCCGTTGATGGCCTCCTCGAGCGGCACGACGACCGACTTCTGCAGCGTCTCGGCATTGGCGCCCGTGTAGGAGGCGCGGACAGATACCGTCGGCGGGGCGATATCCGGGAACTGTTCGATAGGTAATTGTGTGAGTCCGATGACGCCTACGATGACAATCATCGTGGAAATGACTCCCGCCAAGATGGGACGGTCTATGAAAGTGCGAACATTCAGCATAAAGACAACGAATGAGGATGGGATGCGCGATAAACGCTCTGCGTTTAGACCTACGAAAGAATGAAAAGTTTAACGTTTTTCGGGCAGAAAGGCTCATTTCTCGTAACTTTTATGTACTTTCGCACCCAAATAGAGAAGAATAATGGCAGAAAGTCCTATTATCACCCTCCAGCGGCAGCGTTCACTCCTGCAGATGGAGTATGCCTACGAGAAGGAAGAGTTCCAGCGCCTGACTGAAGCCACAGGCGTCGAGCGGAAGGTTCAGCGCGGCATGGCGTGGCATCCGCTGTCGCTGGGGCGTAGCTACTACAACTCGTTGGATCAGTTGGTTGTGGAGGTAAGAAGAATGACGAATGATGAATCTCGCTACGCTCGGAATGACGAATACAAGTTACCTGCAAGTTCTGAAGGTAATCCTCATTCTTCATTCTTGAAGGGTCAAGCGAGCAAACTCGAGAGTGACGACGAGCCGTCGCTTTTCGAGCCGGGCAAGCCCGTGTGCTTCTTCTCGGAAGACGCTTCGGGCGACCGTCATGGTACTGGAGGTCTCCTTCATTATTATAAGTTCGTGGCTCAGGTAAGTTATGTCGAGTCCGACCGGATGGTGATAGCCCTGCCTCATGCCGATGCGCTGGAACAGATTCGCGCGGCTCATCGCTTAGGCGTGCAGCTGTATCTGGACGAGCAGACATATCGGTTGATGTTCGAGGCCTTGGACGATGTCATCAACGCCAAGAGCGGCCGCCTGGCAGAACTGCGCGAGATCCTGCATTCGTCGCTGCCTTGTGGCAAGTTCACGTTTGACGCTGTCCGCTTCCCCTGGCTCAACACGAGCCAGCAGGCAGCTGTCAACGAAGTGCTGTGGGCAAAGGATGTGGCCGTCGTCCACGGGCCTCCGGGCACAGGCAAGACGACGACCCTCGTGGAGGCTATCTACGAGACGCTTCGGCGCGAGAATCAGGTGCTGGTCTGCGCACAGTCCAATATGGCTGTCGACTGGATAGCAGAGAAGTTGGTGGACCGCGGAGTGAGCGTCCTGCGCATCGGCAACCCGACCCGAATCACCGACCGAATGCTCGAGCATTGTTATGAGAAGCGCTTCGAGAGCCATCCCCTCTACACCGAGCTATGGGGCGTGCGCAAGGCCATACGTGACATCTATGCCAGCAAGAGCGGGAGCAGCGACAGCCGCCACCAGAAGATAGCCCGCCTGAAGGACCGCGCCACCGACCTCGAATACACGATCAACCAAGCCCTTTTTGCCGATGCCAAGGTCATAGCCAGCACGTTGGCGGGTTCGGCTAATCGTCTGCTCATGGGAATGAAGTTCGGCACGCTGTTCATCGATGAAGCTGCGCAGGCATTGGAGGCCGCTTGTTGGATAGCTATTCGCAAAGCCCATCGCGTCGTCTTGGCTGGCGACCATCGTCAGTTGCCGCCTACCATCAAGTCGCCCGAGGCGATGCGGGGAGGGCTGGACAAGACTTTGATGCAATACGTTGTAGAGCAGAAACCGCAGGCCGTCTCATTACTGAAGGTGCAGTACCGCATGTGCGACACGATCATGCAGTTTCCCAATCGCGAGTTCTACGGTGGCCTTTTAGAGAGCGCCCCCGAGGTGAAATACCGGGGCATCCTCGACTGGGACACGGCCGTGGAGTGGGTGGATAGTGGGGGAGTAGACCCACCCCCCGCCCTCCCTAAGGGGGAAAAGCCTCACCCCCAGCCCCTCTCCAAAGGGAGAGGGGAGTGGGAACCTTCAGGACGAGAAAACCCTGCGGCAAGACATTCCATTCTTCCACTAACGGGGGGAGGGTCTGTTCATGGAGAGTCCTCTGCCGGCCTTTCTCGGGAAAATGTTGCGGAAGCCGAGCTGACCCTCGCCACGCTCCAACGCTATTTCGAGAAGATCGGGAAGGAACGCATCGTGGAGGAGCGCGTGGACGTCGGCATCATCTCGCCTTACAAAGGACAAGTGCGCCTGCTCAGACGCCTGCTCAGACAGGACAAGTACTGGAAACCTTTTCGACGGCTCATCACAGTGAACACGGTCGACGGCTTCCAGGGGCAGGAGCGCGATGT
>CADCOX010000118.1 GCA_902803195.1 uncultured Bacteroidales bacterium | reverse complement strand
GCTTGACGTGGCAAAGTTAACGCTTGCCGAGAACGTCTGAGCAGGATTAGCCTTCGAATCCTGGCGATGGCTCCATTGTATCTTGAAACTCTTGCCCACAACGTAGTCGGGCATATTCTTCTCGCCTTCAACCGTATTCTGATAAGAGAAATTGACTGCACCGCTGAAGCGATAGCGTTTCTTGTAGGTTGTCTGTCCCGACAACCCCCAAGTGCCTTTGGTATAGATTTCGCCCAATAGTTTTAAGTCAATGCGGTCATTAATCGCGAAATAATAGCCACCATCTCGTAGATAGAAACCTCGAGTGGTCTCATCGCCATAGGTAGGCATAATGATACCGCTTGAATAACTATTCGAGAAGGGGAAGAAGCCATAAGGGATGGCCAACGGAAGAGGCACGTCCTCGATGACCAGATAGGCTGGACCGAAGACGACGTCCTTGCCAGGGCGCACCTTAGCACGTGTGAGGGCAAGATAGAAGTGGGGATGCTTGGCATCACATGTCGTGTACTTGGCACGACGGACGTACATGGTACCAGAGGAGTCGCGCTTACTCTCGTCGCTGGTCATGTAGCCTTCACCTTGTTCGGTGAAGACATTGTGAATAAAAGCTTTACGCGATTTGAAGTTATAAGCGATGTCATCGGGCTCATACGAATCGTTACCTTGTTTAAAAACGGGAGGCGACTGCATGTTTCCGAGTGAATCACGCGTACCATAAGCATGTACGATACTACTGTCGACACTCATCGTGATGAGGTTGGCCGAGAGCTCGAGGTTGGTGTAGTTGACATGCGCGTCTCCGTAGAAGTTGACGCGATCATTGGCATAGTCGAAGGTGACAGAGTCCTTGGCGTTGAACTCAACGACGGCATCGAGTGCGCTTTTGCTTTGTTTGGTCGAATCAATATCTTGCTTGACTGTTCCTGTAAATCCTGCGCGCCCCAGATAAACCGTATCGCCATGGACAATCATGTAACGAGCCGTATCAGCTGCAGCGGTGTCTGTAGGTAAGCTGTCAACAGATAGACCTTCTGCGGATGCTTGATTCAAGGACGAACGACTGACACCACGCCCCTGCCGCTGATCGATGACACGATGCTTGGTGGTAGTGTCGGATTCGTTCACGAGATTAAGGCTGTCGCTGTTGGCACGCAAAGAGTCGAAAAGCTCTGCAGCAGCTGGATGTTGTCGCTTGACAACATGGTCGCTAACAGCTTCAAGATCTTCATTCAGGAGTTGGTCGGCTGTCTTCTTGTTCGAAGTCTTAAGCTTCACTTGTGCCGACTTCGTCGAATCGCCACCACGCCCTTCACGGATGGCCGAGGTAGAGCATGAAGCGACCAAAGAGGTCAACAGGCAGGCAAGAAGCCATATATAGATATGAAATTTATTCACTCTTACAGAAGACTGACGAAAGATAGGCTCGCCAAAATCCGTGCAAAAGTACACCATCTCCTCCTCATTTGCAAGTATTTTCAACTTTATTAACCGAAACAACCTCACTCTTCAATCAAAACAACACTAAAAGGCATTGAAAAGGACTTGCTATAGGACTAAAGACGAGGCATGATGTACGGAACAAGACGTTCAGCTAAAGCGCTCTATCCAAGCGCGCATGCGTTCAATCCCCTCCTCTCCGAAGCGCTCCAAACTGCGAAGAACCTGATCGGGTGTCTTCTCTCGATCGAGGTGTGTTTTAGAGAAAAACTTGTCGGTATAACAGATGATTTGCTCCTCGATGGTCTCAGGTGAGAAATCGCGTTCGGGCAAAGGGAGTTGTTGTCGACGGATCGTGGCGATGGTCAGTCCTGTTCCAGTATGGCGTTCGGCTACACGAGCATGGCGAGGGAGACCTTCGCGTAGCAACAGCTCACCGCCCAAGAGTCCATGACAGATGTAAGGCTCACGGCCAAAGCATTGGATGCCAGGGGCATCAGTCAAGAAGATGCCAATATCATGGAGCATAGCGGCTTCCTCGACAAAACGTTCGTCGGCGCCAAGTTCAGGATGCTGACGAGCGACGGCAAGCGCTTTCTTGGCAACGCTTCGACTGTGCGTCACGAGAATATGACGCAAAGGCTCGTTGTTGCTGTAGTATTTGTCAATGATTTCGTCTACTTGAAGCATAATCAAAGAAAGAAGCGATTGATGGTCATCGTTGCACTTTTACTCGACCATCCTGAATGTAAAGTCCTCGGCGAACAGCCGTCAGACGCCGTCCACTCAGATCGTAAAGAGAATGCGGCTGGACTGCATCGTCTTCACACTCACGAATAGCCGTCAGCGAAGGCGTTCGGAAATCGGTTTGCGTACGGATGGGCCAGGGATAGCGGACGAGGAAATGATAGGGCGTGTCGGGCAGCAAGTCCTTGAATGTCACCTTCAACACTTCGCTCTCACCTGCTGCGAGTTCCATCACATGATAGTGACGAAGGTCCTCGTTCTCGCCCCCATCGGGGTAGAGGCAGTACGTGACGAGCCGCGAGGCGTAACCCGACGACACATTCGTCACGGGAACGGAGAAGGTGGCTGCATAGCGAACCGCATCAGCACCATCCTCAACAGATGAAAGGGCTTTTACTTCTACGTCGACACTCCCCCACTCTAACGTGGAAGGTGCGCCTGGTACGACTTCGATGGGCATCGTGAACGGGATAGTCACATCGTCGTGCGAGATGCCCAGGATACGACTTCCTGGCTCAGCGAACTTCAGATACAGGCGCTGCGTACGTTCTTCCGCCGGTGCGAGTGTGATGGCTGCAAGCCCAACATAGTCAGCTTGATAGAAGATGGCTGTGTCTGTCGGCAGGTAGGACATGACCTCGTAGGTGTATGTGACGGTATCTTGACCCGTATTCACGAAATGGAAATCAGCAGCCGTGAACCCTTGTGTATCAGGTTGTCTCAGCAGCGATACCGACTTAAGTTGAATGCCTAATTGATCAAGGTCCAATGAGTCGAGTTCCAATACCTTGGCGTCGGCTGAGGGATGAAGGAAGAGCGCCCCCTGATTGCAGAAGAAACCCTCGGCGATGCCATCGCGAAGCGTGTCGACAGGCTCCCAAGGGTTCAGCCAATCGAGGTCGTACCAACCGTCGTAGTAACCATCGTAACCCCAGTTGAGGTGATAGAAGCCGTTCGTATCAATACCGTCGATGTTGAACGCATGACCATTCAATTCCATGTTATGACCGACGTATGCAATAGGTCGACCGTTGGTCAGCTCGTGCTGAAGCATCGCATGCCAGCGGCTGGGCGTATAGAGAACGCGATCGAAATAACGGACCATTCCATATCCGAACGCACGACGGAGCGGTTCGACTGCATTATACGTGTTGGCCCCAGATGAGTGAGGGCCATAGTTCATGTGTACGGCCATACCCGCAGCAAGGGTCGTCAAAGCAATCGCTTCGCCCTGAGCTTGCGTCCAACCTTTTCGATAGTCTGTGAGGTAGTTGTCCCAATCGAAGCGTGTACCTGGTAGCAGGTCATCGAGCGCATAATGGCCATTGTCCCAACCATGTAGGGTGTCGAGCAGGGCTTCGGGGTAACGATAGTAAGCAAGAATCTGTTCGAGACTTGTAGCAACACAGCCCGACAGGCAACGCGTGGGATTCACGGTTCCGTCATCGAACGTGTAGTAAGGGCAGAAAAGATTGTAGGGCTCCTCTTGTGCGCGGATAGAAGGCAGCAATGGCTCGACAGGCTCTGATGGAGCATAATCCTTCGGTTGGCGTCGCACGACCCTTCGCGAAGGGCTATGCGAATAGTCGCGTGAGACGATGCGAATATTCGCATCGCCCGATGCGTCTATACGTTCGCTCAACAACGACTTGAGGGCTGCTGGCATAGGTCCACGACTATCCACATCATGGGCAACGACCTTACCTTCAAACAAAAGGTCGGACTGCGCCATCAAAGCACAAGGCAGCGATACCAGCAGGATGAGGAGCCGTCTACGCATCTCGTCGATTGATACTATTCGTTTCCTTGAAGATTCAATGAACACCTAAGAAAGCTTTACCTTCAGCCGAAAGGCAAGGAGCCACAGCGCTTACGGGCAGGACGCACGAAGGCAAGCCACAGGCATAGGCTGCAATCTCGTATTGCTGATAGATAAAGGCGATGCCTTTGCGGGTGACATAGGGCTCGGTCTGAGGCAAAGGAATTCCATATTCCAGCTCGTTCTCAGGCGTTTCGGGGTCATCATAGAGGATGAGCATCTCGAATAGAGCTGAGTCTGTCGTGATCTTGTCCTCGGTGGCATCGTTGAAATAGTCCATCAGCCCTTTCTTCAGTTGTGCAACCAGTTCGGCTCGCTTCGAGGGGTCAAACATATTCCACCCCATGCGCTTGCCATCGGCCTTGCTGAACGTAGCGCCATCGGCAAGATAACCACCGTGAGCGCCACCTGTATACACTTCGTAGCCCGTGATGAACGTCAGGTAGTTATCAGTCTGCTCGGAGAGTTCGATTCTCAGGTCGTTGAGGTAGCTGCCTTCAAAGCCTTCCTCTGCCATCGTGCGGATGTCCTCTTCCATCAGCTTCAGACCTTTCTGACCATAAGTTTTCACAAAGGCTTCGGCGAAAGTCTCTCCCGCCGTCTCGAGAACTTGAGCCACGGAATCGGAACGCAGGCGCTCGCCCGACCAATCGGGATAGCAGCAACTGCGTACTTTCTCGCACAGCCATGCAAGCACGCTCTGAGCTACGACGCTCGTGTCTTCTTCTGCTGGGAAGTCGACTTTAATCGATTGATAGGCATGGCTGTTGACAACGCCGACGCTATCCGAGAACTCGACTGTACAATACTGGGGAGCAGATACGGAGTCGGAGGGCGATGAGCCGTCCTCGGCATGTGTAAGCCCCTTTATCCAGTCGCATGACTGAAGGCCAAGCAGCATAATAGCCACTATAGCCAACGAGAGATACTTAACCTTCTTCATGATTGTAGGTTTAGATGCTGAACATTCAACGACTTAAGCACGAGCACGTGCGATAATATCCAGACACTCACGGCATTTGTCCGTCACATACTGCCAATCCTCAGCTGCCACCTTGTCTTTCGGGAAGAGCTTCGAGCCCATACCTACGCAGAACACGCCAGCCTTGAACCAGCCTCGTAGATTCTCTTCGTCGGGGGCAACGCCGCCTGTAACCATGATCTTCGACCAAGGCATTGGGGCCATAAGACCTTTGACCATATTCGGACCATAGACATCACCTGGGAACAACTTCGTGAGGTCGCAGCCTAATTCCTGTGCCTTGCCAATCTCGCTGACGCTACCGCATCCGGGGCAGTATGGCACAAGACGACGATTGCAGACGGGTGCAATGTCGGGGTTGAACAATGGGCCGACAACGAAGCAGGCGCCCAACTGCAAGTACATTGCGGCTGTAGGTGCATCGACGACCGAACCAATGCCAAGAGCCAGTTCGGGACATTCCTTAGCTGCAAACTTCACGCACTCGGCAAAAACCTCTTGTGCGAAATCGCCACGATTGGTGAACTCGAAGGCGCGAACGCCACCTTCGTAACAAGCCTTGATGACTTTCTTGGCCACCTCGGCATCCTTGTGGTAGAACACAGGCACCATGCCCGTCTCCTTGATTTTGGCCATAACGGCCATCTTATCGAATCTTGCCATAATTTCCTTAATATATTTACATGTATGTTCTTTTGCTGAAGTAAAGCGAAAAGCTTTCTATCGCTGCACTCTGCCATTGGCGTTACCACCAGCCAGGGCTTCTACTTCATCGGCCGACACGAGGTTGAAGTCACCATTGATCGTGTGCTTTAATGCGCTGGCGGCTACAGCAAACTCGAGGGCTTCGCCTTGTGTTGCCTTCGTCAGCAAACCGTGAATCAAGCCACCCGAGAACGAGTCGCCACCACCCACACGGTCGATGATGGGATTGATGTCATAACGCTTCGACTGATAGAACTCTTTGCCGTCAAAGATAAGAGCTTTCCATCCATTATGCGTAGCCGAGAAACTCTCGCGAAGCGTCGAAACGACATACTTGAAGCCGAACTCTTCGCGCATCTGACGGAAAATTCCCTCGTAACCAGCGGCATCGGTCTTTCCGCCTTCCACGTCTGCATCTGGCTTGAAACCGAGACAGAGTTCTGCATCTTCCTCGTTGCCGATACAGACATCGACGAACTTCATCAGCGGACGCATCACGCTGATGGCTTTCTCGCTCGTCCACAGTTTCTTGCGGAAATTCAAGTCCACGCTCACGGTTACGCCGTGACGCTTAGCGGCCTCGCAGGCCAGACGAGTCAGTTCGGCTGCCTTGTCAGAGATAGCAGGCGTGATACCGCTCCAATGGAACCAGTCGGCACCTTCCATGATGGCATCGAAGTCGAAGTCAGCAGGGTCGGCCTCGGCAATAGCGCTATGGGCACGGTCGTAAATGACCTTAGAAGGACGCATCGAGGCGCCTGTCTCTGCATAATAAAGGCCTACGCGATCGCCGCCACGGGCTATGAAACGGGTGTCGACGCCATAGCGACGCATTGCATTCACAGCAATCTGGCCGATTTCGTGCTTGGGCAGTTTCGTCACGAAACAAGCTTCGTGTCCATAGTTGGCAAGAGAGATAGCGACATTAGCTTCACCACCACCAGGGATGATACGGAACGATTCGCTCTGGATGAAACGGTCATTGCCTTGAGGAGAGAGGCGAAGCATGAGTTCGCCGAGAGTGATAATCTTTGACATAGGTATTCGATTATTTAGTGAATCTATTATGGGTGAATCTGTTTTTAGTAATTAATGTGGAATTGAATGTATATAAAACGTAACGTTTCTCGTCTTTGAAAATCCAAACTCCTAATTCTGTCTGCAAAAGTAAGCAAAAAGCACTGAACGACAAAAAGATTCTCGCAAAATAACACCAAATTCACCATTATTCATTATCTTTGCACGCAAAACAGACGAATCCAAGAGTTCAAGATACTCCACCGACTCATGAAGAAAGGCTTGCTCGCTCTCAGCCCAATCGCTGTATTTCTCACAGTATATCTCATCGCCAGCATCGCAGCAGGCGACTTCTACAAGGTGCCCATAAGTGTCGCTTTTCTCATCACCAGCATCTATGCCATCGCTATTACCCGTGGGCTCAGCCTCCGCGAGCGATTGACCACGTTCTCCTCCGGAGCTGGTCATCCCGATATCATGCTGATGATCTGGATTTTCATTCTTGCTGGCGCTTTTGCAGCCTCGGCAAAAGCTATGGGCGCTATCGATGCCACAGTTCAACTATCACTTCAACTTCTACCCGATAATCTCCTGTTAGCTGGGCTTTTTCTCGCGTCATGTTTTATCTCGCTGAGTATTGGGACGAGTGTGGGAACCATCGTCGCTCTCGTCCCTATTGCAGCAGGAATAGCCGAAGCTACGGAGACAAGTATGCCCTTCGTTGTGGGCGTTGTCGTTGGTGGCGCTTTCTTTGGTGACAATCTCAGTTTCATCTCCGATACGACCATTATGGCAACTCGCACGCAAGGTTGTCGCATGTCCGACAAGTTCCGTGTCAACTCCATGATTGTCGTTCCTGCTGCCGCCCTCGTTCTTTTGGCCTATATCGTACTGGGAACTCAAATTCATTCACCTGCAATCACTGAGGAAGTGAACATGATAAAGGTTCTCCCCTATTTGGTTGTTCTTGTCACCGCTTTTGTGGGCGTTGATGTGATGATTGTTCTTGTTGTGGGTATCCTCCTGAGCGGTATCATAGGCATAGCACATGGTAGCTACGACCTCTACGGATGGTTTGGCGCTATGGGCGAAGGCATTCTGGGCATGAGCGAACTCATTATTGTGACGATGCTTGCTGGTGGGCTGATGGCACTTATTCGCTACAGCGGTGGTATTGACTACCTCATTCGCCTTCTGACGCGTCGTGTTCATGGTCCTCGTGGCGCAGAGCTCACTATAGGTGGACTCGTGGCGCTCACCGATATCTGTACGGCCAATAATACTGTAGCCATCCTCACTATTGGTCCTATCGCCCATGATATCGCACAACGCTTTGGCGTTGATCCCCGCAAAAGTGCCAGCCTGCTCGACACATTCTCGTGTTTAGCGCAAGCCATCATTCCCTATGGCGCACAACTCCTCATGGCGGCTTCGCTTGCTGCCCTCTCGCCAGTCGAGATTATACCTTATTTATATTATCCCTTCTGCATGGGCATCTGCGCCCTCCTCGCCATCCTCTTCCGTTATCCCCGACGCTACAGCTGAATCCATTAGTAGCTCATTTGTTTATTCATCAAAAGTCTATTCTACCCTCACATTATGACCATCATTGATAAATACTTCCCAAACCTCACAGCCGAGCAGCGTGAACGATTCGTAGCCCTCGATGCGCTCTATCACGATTGGAATGCCAAGATTAACGTCATCTCCCGCAAGGATATTGACAACCTCTATGAGCACCACGTCCTCCATTCTCTTGGCATAGCAGAGATTATCAATTTCCGTCCAGACACACGGGTCATGGACCTCGGCACAGGCGGTGGCTTCCCTGGCATTCCGTTGGCGATTATGTTCCCCGACGTTCATTTCCATCTTGTCGATTCGATTGGTAAGAAGATTCGCGTATGCAACGAGGTCGTGCAAGCCCTCGGTCTTACAAATGTCACCACTCAACACGCTCGCGCTGAAGAGGTTCGCTACGTCCCGAATCCCAAGAAACAAAAGCATGCCGAGCCTGTTGCGCCAAATACGATGCTTCAGCCCGCCCGTTTCGACTTCATCGTCTCGCGTGCCGTGATGCCATTGGCCGACCTTGTCAAGATATGTCGCCCTCACATCTCGCAGAAATCCCAAAATGCACTTCCCAACGGGCTCATAGCACTCAAAGGTGGCGAACTCGAGCACGAGGCATCTGCCGTCCGTGCAACAAAACTCATCACCCCATTGTCCGATTTCTTTGACGAAGAATACTTCCAAACAAAGAAAGTTGTTTACGTACAGTTGTAACTTCATTATGACGCAATTTGTCATTTTGGTCTAGCGTCCCATCATACCCTATGATTACCATTAAGACATTCACCGTCAACCCTCTTGGTGAGAATTGTTACGTTGTCAGCGACGATACGCTTGATGCAGTCATCATCGATTGCGGCGCTTTCTACGACGAGGAGAAAGCCGCCATCAGCGACTACATAGACCTCAACGAACTCCATCCCGTAGCCCATCTGCTTACTCATGCTCATTTCGACCACCTTTTCGGGGCTGGTTTCATCCACGAACGCTATGGACTTGCTGCTCGTTGCCACGAGGAAGAACTCCCTCTCTTCAACGACACACCATCACAGATGCGCGAGATTTTGGGCGGACACGTCCTCCCCTGCTCTACTGGCCCTACTGGCGAGCCTCTAACTGACGATACTGTCGTTTCGTTCGGTCATCATCAATTCAAGGTCCTGCCTTGTCCTGGACACTCACCTGGTGGCATCTGTCTGTACTGCGAAGAAGAGCACGCGCTCTTCTCTGGCGATAGTCTCTTCCGCATGAGCATAGGTCGTACAGACCTCCCTGGCGGTCACCATTGGACACTCATCCATTCGCTTCAACATTTGCTCAAGTCGCTTCCAACCGACGTCAAAGTCTACCCAGGTCATGGCCCATCTACCGACATCGCCACAGAACGAACCTATAATCCCTACTTGAGCGCATAGCTATCCTCTTCCTGAATCTCATTAGCCCCCTCATTTCCCATTTTCCATTCTCCATTCTCCATTTATTTCATCCCCATGTCCCTCTCCCTCAAGAACCTTACGATTGGTTATGTTGGTCGCCATCATACACACGTTGTTCAGCGTAACATCAATGCAGAGATTCATTCAGGTCAGCTCACTTGTCTGCTTGGTGCCAATGGCATAGGCAAGAGCACGCTCCTGCGCACACTCGCCGCTTTCCAACCTGCCCTTGAAGGTGAGGTATGGCTCAATGACAAGCGCATCGACCAGCTGACGCCCAACGAACTCAGCCAGCTCATCAGCGTCGTCCTCACGGAAAAGCCCGACCTTCAGAATATGACTGTCCGCGAACTCGTGGCGATGGGTCGAGCACCATACACTGGCTTTTGGGGTCGTCTGACCGCTGAGGACGAGGACATGGTAACGACTGCCATCTCGCAAGTAGGCATCACGTCGCTCGAACGTCGTTATGTTTCCACTCTCTCGGATGGTGAGCGTCAGAAAGTCATGATAGCCAAGGCCCTTGCCCAGCAGACGCCCGTCATCTACCTCGATGAACCAACGGCTTTCCTGGATTTTCCGAGCAAGGTGGAGATGATGCAACTGCTGCGCCGCCTTGCCCACGACACATCCAAGACTATCTTCCTTTCTACCCATGACCTTGAACTATCGTTGCAAGTGGCTGACTGCGTATGGCTTATGGATGAGGACGGCATTCACATCGGCACGCCTCGGCAGTTGGCCGACAGCGGACATCTCGCGCATTTCATCGAACGTCCCGGCATTCATTTCTCTCCCGCCGATTTGAGCATCCACATTGATTGAGATGGTTTGTTCAGAAGTTACATTCTTTAAACTTAGCTGAACAAAAGGCAAAAAAAGACGAAAACTTTTGGTTGATTCGTCATGAGTATGTAACTTTGCACCATATAAGAATCAAAACCTAAACTCTATGGGCACGAAAACCTTTACGTTATCGAATGGCATTCTCGAACTCGAGATAGCTGCTTTAGGTGCTGAACTCCGCAGCTTGCGCCGTGTGGCATCACCCCATGAATACATCTGGCAAGGCGACCCTGCATATTGGGATCGTCACAACCCCATCCTTTTCCCCATCGTGGGCAAGGTATGGCAGAACACGGCTCACATCGATGGTCGTGACTTCACACTTACTCAGCACGGATTCGCTCGTGATATGGTCTTCGAGAAAGTGGTTGACGAGGATCGCCACATGGCCTTTGTCCTTAATGCCGACGACGAAAGCCTTGAGCGTTGGCCCTTCCGTTTCGGGTTGCGTATCGACTACACGCTTCTTCGTAATGTCATCACCGTAGGCTGGACCGTCATCAACCTCGACTCACGTCCCATGCCTTTCCAGATAGGTGCTCATCCAGGATTCATGTATCCTCATTTCAATGCCGATGACGCCGTTCATGGCTATCTTTCGTTCGATGCCGAAAGCCCGCTCAAGAGCACTACGATTGTTCCAGGTGGATATGGAGGCGATACAACATTCGATGTGCCTCTCCCTTCTGATGGTTTGCTACCTCTGACCAATTCCACATTCGAATGTGATACTATCGTCGATGCTACAGGACGCATCCGTCGTGTGACGCTCCACGACAAGAACGGACGCCCCATCGTCACCGTGCGACATTCGATGCCCATCACTGCGCTGTGGTCGCCTGCAAACGGACGTGCCCCCTTCATGTGTATCGAACCTTGGCACGGCTGTTGCGACCCCGAAGGATTCACAGGCGAGTTCTCGCGCAAACCTTTTGTTGAGAACGTTGATCCAGGCGCTTCGTGGTCGACTCATTATGACATCATCGTCGAATGACGCTCTCCATTCTTATTCCCACGTTCAATTACGACGCTCGTGCGCTCGTGTCCTCTATGCTCTATTTGTTGAGCGCCGAGGGCATCGAGGGCGAGGTCGTTGTTGGGGATGATGCTTCCACTGCAGACATGGTCTGGCTCGATGATATTGCTGTGAGTCCTCGCGTACGTGTGCTGCGTTCATCGTACAACTTGGGTCGTGCGCGCAATCGTAATCGTTTGGCCGAGGCCGCTCATGGCGAATGGCTACTAATTGTGGATTGCGATGCTTGCGTGGAAGATGATTTTAGCCTACGCGCTTATCTCGAAGCTGGACAGCAGGCGCCTGTCGTCTGTGGTGGCCTACGCCATCCTGAGGAGAACCCGACCCCAGAGGCTACGCTTCGCTATCGCTATGAACGAGAGGCCGATAAGCGGCGGAAGGCTGCCATTCGTCAACTCCATCCTTACGCTCATCTCTCGACCTTCAACCTTCTTATTCGTCGCGAAGTTTTCCTCAGTATCCGTCTCGATGAATCCTGTATCGAGTATGGTTACGAAGACACCCTATTCGGAGCTGACCTTGAGCGCCGTGGCATCGCTATTCGTCACATCGACAATCCGCTTGTCCACGAAGGGCTTGAGCCCAATGATGTTTATCTGAGCAAGACCGAGACAGCCCTCCGCACCCTTCATCGTCTTGGCGCACGCATAGAAGGCCATAGCAATATCCTCGCTACGGCACAGTTTCTGAAGCGATGGCACGTGAGTGGCGTTGTCATCGTGTTCTATCGCCTGCTGCGCGAGTCTTTACGTCGGAATCTGTTGGGCAATCGTCCCAACCTCATGTTCTTCAAGTTCTACAAGTTAGGTTATTTCCTCAGTATCAAAGACTAAGTGCTTACGCTTGTTCGTATAAGTACGTCTGCAGCCGTTTCACCAGGTCGAGGTCGGCAGGCAACCAATCGACGGAGAGCAACTCGTCGGGTGCGAGCCATCGAGCAGCCTCATGTTCCAAGAGTTGCGGCTTGCCGCCATTGAGTTCACATAGATAGCAGTAGAGTGTCAGATGGAAAGCCTCGCGTGCTCGAGGTCCTTCGGTGACGGCCTCGTAGTCGTGCTCAATGGTCTCAAACAGCCGCACAATGTGTATTTCCGTTGCCAGCTCCTCACGTATCTCGCGATGCAGGGCATCCTCGCGAGTCTCACCTTCCTCGACTTTACCGCCTGGAAACTCCCAGAAATCTTTCATAGAGCCGTATCCCCGCTGTGTGGCGAAGATACGGCCCTCATGTATGATGATAGCTGCTACGACTTTCATGTCAGAACGTTACGTGCAATCCTGCCATGACCGTCGCCTTGGGCATGGGGAAGCCTTCGTTGATCTCGTATTTCTTGGCCAAGAGGTTCTCTCCGCGTGCCCACAGCTTAACCTGAGGCAACAGGTGGTAGGCGATGCCGGCTGTCAGCAATGGGAAGTTCTCCTCGGTCTCTTTCTCGATATTCGTGCAGAGGCCGCTGATGTACTGCAGGCCAGCATTCAGGTCGAACTTACCTGCCCGATACTGTGCGCCCAGATAGCCTTTGTACTCGGGTGCAGCGAGGAGCGGCTTGTCGGTGTGGAGATAGCTGTGGTTGGTCGTGAGCGTCCAATGGCGATTGAGTTGGTAAGCAGCTTCGAGTTCAGCACCATAGTGTTCCGTCTCGCCGGTATTGTAGTTGGCTGCACGTCCGAGCGATTCCACCATCGTCGTTCCAATCAGGTTGTCAGCCTTCAGGTAGAAGACGTTGACGCCGTACGTCAGTCGCCCATCGGCGAGGCGCTGCTTCCATGCGATTTCGTAGTTCCAAAGACGTTCGGGCTTCAGGTCGGGGTTGGCAACGCCGTAGAGGTACATCTCTTTGAGATTAGGTACGCGGAAGCCTTTGCCTACGGTCAGCTTCAATTCGCCCGTGCTGATGGGACGGAACACGAATCCTCCCTGAGGCACCCATTCGCTGCCTGCTTCGCTATGGCTGTCATAGCGGACGCCCGCCTGCACGGTCCACCACGAGGTGATGTCCTGCCGCACGTCGATATAGCCTGCTACTTCTGTGAGGTCCTTCAGCAGCGGATAGTGCATGTTCTGCTCCATCTTGCGGTTCAGGCGTTCGTTCGTATGGATATCGGCGTTCCAACATTCGCCGTGGATGTTCTGATAGTCAAAGCCCAGCGTAATCCAGCTGCCCTTCCAAAGGCCGAACCCCTGATGCAAGCTTACGCCAGTGAGTGCGTCCTCCGAACGGAACAGGAAGTCGCGTGGAGCTGCTGTTGCCACGTGCCCGTCGTTGATCTTGTGTCGTCCGAAGTTGTGGTAGACGTGTATGGCGCCGCTCGTGTGGGCATAGTGGTTCTCAGCAGCAGCTTCGACGACACCGCGGTTGATCCATTGTCGGGCGTCGAACAACGGTGCCGTCACCGGACCTGGGTTGTTGGCTGCAAAATGCGTAAGATTGGCCGAAGCCCATAGCGTCCAATGGCTCGTCACGTCAAAGCCCAGCTTGGCAAAGCCGCCGTATTGATAGAAACCCATGTTGTCGCGATGATTGTCGCTGCCCTGATAGTTAGCGGCCACCTCGCTGAAGAAACGTCCTGCTCGCACGCTGTTGTGGACATCGGCTTGCAGCGAATTGTAGGAACCTGCGCCTAGGTTGACGTCCGTTCTGACTCTCTCGCGGTCACGCCCTTTGGTGATGATGTTCACTACGCCGCCCATAGCGTTGGAACCATAAAGCAGGGATGCCGGGCCGCGGACGACCTCCACACGTTCGGCCGCCATTGTCTGGTAGGCGTCGGCTATACTATGGCCGAAGATACCTTGGTATTGAGGATGCCCGTCCACGAGCACCATCACTTGACCCGTGCCCGAGTTCAGACCGCGCACATTGATGCCGCCTGCAGCGCCGCCGCTGACGCCATAGCCCATCAGACCGCGCTGCGTAACGAACACATTGGGCACAAGCTCCGTCAACGTAGGCAGCACGCTAACACGCTCAAGCTGAGTCAGTTGGTCTTCGGTGATGGTACTGACGGTGGAGATGATAGCGCGCTCGGGCACTGCGGCACGCGTGCCAGTGACGACGATGTCGCGAAGAGTGCTATCTGCTCGTTCGGTCGTAGCAGAGAGACTTAATGGCCAAAGCAGTAGGGCCAAAGAATAGAGCATGAGTTTCATAATCGTTCTTGTTGTTTCGCTTGTTATTATGTCGTGATTATTAAATTTGTTTGCAAATATAAGGCATTTCTGAGAAAATACACTAACTTTGCAGCAGAAATATTTAAAAGCATTGATAATTTACTATTTATTATTCATTATTTCTTATTCTTTGTAGCATGAAACCCATCTCCACGACTGCAGCTCCTGCTGCAATAGGCCCTTACTCGCAGGCCATTTGTGTCGGTAACCTTCTGTTTTGCTCGGGTCAGTTGCCCATAGACCCAGCTACAGGTGCATTCCCCGAAGGTGGCGTAGAGGCCCAGACGCGTCAATCGTTGGCTAACATCCGCGCCATCCTTACCGAAGCGGGCACCGACCTCGCTCACGTCGTCAAGACTACTGTTTTCCTTGCCTCCATGGACGATTTCGCCGCCATGAACAGTGTATATGCCGAGGCCTTCAGCGCTCCTTTCCCCGCCCGCTCTGCCGTGGCCGTGAAAACATTGCCCAAGAATGCTCTTGTTGAGATAGAGTGCATTGCAGAGGTCTGAGTGAAAGAGTTATTAGTGTTATATGAAAGAGTGAAAAGTGAAAAATAAGAGTTACCGTTGAAACGTGTTTTTGAGTTTCCTTTTGAATGTTGCTTTAGAGGGCACTCTCTATACACTAACTTTTACGTTCCACATTTCACTCTTTCACTTACCACTATTCGTCTTTCATTTATCGCTTTCACTTAAAATCGCTTTCTTTTCATAGAAGGTACGCGTTCTTAGGAGAAAGATGACCATTCCTGCCAGTTGCGCTATGGCTACCATCCAGAATGCCGCCTTGTAACCCATCAGTTCGGCTACGAAACCACCTGCGAGCACACCCACCCCGATGCCTACGTCCCATGAGATGAGCAGCGTCGAGTTGGCTGTGCCGCGTTCGTTGTGATGGGCCATCGAGATGATCATGTTCTGGAACGCGGGCCACAAATGGCCGTTGCCGAGTCCGAGCAGTATGGCCGAGGCGTAGTAGCCGAAGCTGTTTGGAAAGAGCACGAAGACGAGGTAAGCCACGCTGGAAATGACGACGCCTTCGCTTGCGTTCATCACGAGTCTGCCTTCGCGCAGAGCTTTCGCGCCTTGCAGACGTGAGCACACTAGCCCTATAGAAAGCAGCAGGAACCATGTCCCCGTGCCGCCCGTGATGCCCATGACTTCCTTGCTGTAGATGGCCAGATAGTTGCTCATCACGCCGAAACAGAACCCAAAGAACACCATGTTAACCGCCAATAACCAGCCACGGACGAGGAAGAAGCGGTCCATCGACACCCATCTCACCTTCTCGCCCTTTGGCCTCACGGGAGCATGGGGTTTCGATTCTCCGTTCTTCACGCCAGCGTCCACAGCCATGCCAAGACCGGCTATTAGCAGGGCCAGCCAGAACAGCAACTCGAAGTTATCGGTCGCCTTGTAGAGGTAGATGGCCACGGTAGGAGCAATGGCCATAGCCAAGTTGTTGCTCAGACCATAGTAGCCGATGCCCTCGTTGCGTCGTGACGATGGCAACACATCTATCGCCATGGTCGAATTGGCCACCGTCAGTGCGCCGAAGGGTGCTCCGTGAAGCGTCCTAACGATTGTGAACAGCAGAAGCGACGAAGCACCTAAGTAGCCGCCAAAGAAGATGAAGAACAGGGCATAGCACACCATCAGTACACGCTTACGCGGAAACGAATCGACGAGGAAGCCGCTGAAAGGACGTGCCAACAGGGCTGTGAGCGTGTAGCCGCTCAACACCAAGCCCACCACATCCTTCGTGGCATCGAAACGCTCCACGAGGTACAATGGCAGCAAGGGTGTCAACAGGTAGAAGGCGAAGAACAGCGCGAAGTTAGCTGTCATCACCCTGCAGTAGTTTCTATTCCATAGTTGTTCACGTGTCTCCATACGTCAACTTATAGCCGCAATGCTTTAAGGCACCATTAATACTTGTAGAAATTGTATTTCTGGCGCAGTTCCTCCTGTTTCTCGGTTGGCAGCGACTTGAAATAGCCCCGCCAGCTGGGGCAGAAATTGATTTGCCAGCGCCAAAAGCGGCCGACAAGTGACTTGGGATTCTTCTCGAACTGAGCGCGTAGCTTGCAGTTTTCACAAGGATACTTCATACGTTTTGTTTATTATCAGATTAGATTTCAGACGCTACATTGTTTTTTTCAGACGCTGAAAGAATATACAGATGAAATGCAGAGTATAATAACTCATGGGGCGATGCCCGGACTCATTGCTACTGACTATCGGTTATCTGAAAGTGGCTAAAGATATCGAATGGCCCAAAATGATCAGCCTGCCTTTAGCCATTCCATCATTCCCTTATTTTTGGTGCACAATTCTTCGGATTTAGCGCATGGCATAAAATGCCGGAATCTCATCATTCCATTTTCTATCATCAAGTCACGAAGATAAGATGATACAAATACTCTTCTGAATGAGCTAAAGCCATCGCCAAAGTGCTCCTTAGTCTTATAAATGTATGGCAAGGGATGCTCTTGCAAAGGATAATAACCATGTGGCTTTGGATTATATTTTGTCATACCGCATTTAGGGCATAAGTCTATATCATATGTTGATAGGTCCAATGGCTCTTCAATAACAGGGATGACCAATTGCACATAAGAATCAATTATGGAGTCATCCTTGTACTTCCTCAAAGGACGACATTTAACGCCCAATGGTTTGAATATCTTTACGTAGAGGTCTGTTCTCACAAAAAACTCGTCAAAAATCCAACCTAATCCCCAAATAGGATACTTTGGAACCTTTATCACTCTAAAATCATCTATTTGATATTTGCCTATTCCACATTCATCACACATGTTTTTTGTGTCGTATGTATGATACAAATAACCTAAATCATTATCAGGCATTGGGTAACCGAATAAGTTCCAACTCTTAATCATACAATAGTCTGCAGATAGTATTTCTTTTTTAGTAAAATCTTGACCTAAAAAATCTAGATTAATTTCCCATTTCTTGAATAAAGGTATCAATTCTTTATATAGACTTAAATCATATATGTTGAAACGACCTATCCCTACGTCAACTTTAATATTGTATTGACGTAGAATGGCAACCTGCTCTTCATTCCAGTTACTTGTAATTTGTCTAAAGAATTTCATTAACGGATTAATAAATATTGTTTGATTTTGCTTTAGGTCTATGATGGATTCCTATGTGAAGAGCATCCCCGTTACCATTCAAAATACCGCGTGAATTCGCTTTCGAAGTTCGGCGTCAGTAGACCTTTCCCCATCGCTGCTCGGAGTTCGGTCATCGACCAGAAGCGGCCTCCAGAGAGTTCAGTGGTTGAAGGATGGAGTGTGCCGTCGTAGGTGCAGCGGTAGACATAGACCAACTCTCGCTCGATAGCGCTCTCGAAGACGTATTTGTCCACGAATACAGGGGTGAAGTCCGTGATGCCCAACTCCTCGCGGGCCTCGCGCTGCAGGGCTTCTTCAGGCGATTCGCCGAGGTCAATATGTCCGCCTACTGCGGTGTCCCATTTGCCCGGCTGTATGTCCTTCCATTCGGGACGTTTCTGAAGGTAGATGTCCCCTGCAGGGTTCATGACTTGCAGGTGGACCACGGGGTGCAGTAGCTTACTGCCGCTATGGCACTCTCCCCTTGTGGCAGAGCCTACGACCCTGCCCTCTTCGTCGACGAGTGGGAAGATCTCTTGTTTGTTGTCCATATTCATCGTTGTGACATCCTTTAGACAGCGCAAAGGTACAACAATTTATTGAATGCTGCTCCAAAACGGGCAAAATAATTGTTGAGGGTGATGTCGTGAGGTCGGAGCGATGGAAAGAATAACCCCTCCCTTTGGGAGGGGCACCGCAGCCGTTTGTAGGGGGCAGGATGGGTAGCGAGGGGTGCTTCAGCGATTATTCGCATGAGCCTTCACATATATACGCATAGCCTCACACGTATATACGCATAGCCTCACACGTATATACGCGTAGCCCTTTACGTACTATACGCGAAGCCCTTTACGTACTATACGCGAAGCCTCACACGTATATACGAAAAGCCATTCACGTATATTCGCTGAATCTTTCATAGAACGTAGGTATGGTAACGTGCTAACCTCTCACCTTCCCTTATGCTTACGGAGGCTGCATAACGAAAGCAGGCATCGCGCGGAGTGCGTGGTGCCTGCTGTGATGTAAAGAATGATGTGCGGTGGTTTTACTTACCTATCTGTCCCTTCCAACTGATGAACCAGTTGCGGCGGTCACTGAGGAGACCGAGGAGCGACGGGTCGCGCTTAGCTACGCGCTTGGCAAGGATGGTGGCATCGCCTTTGCGATAGGCCTCACGCATGAGTTCGCCGAAGCGGAAGCCCTCGAATGGGGTCTCAAGAGCGGATTCGATGTCGAGGAGGCTGTCGACGACGACAATCTGGCGCTGCTTGACTTGAGGCACACCATAGTCGCGATACCAAATCTCGGCTTCGTTGATGAATTGGCCGAAGAGATAGGTGCTGTACTCGCGGATGTCTACCACGAAGGAGTCGATGACAGCGAGACGTTCGCGGTTGGTCGCATAGTCGTCGAGGTTAGGAAGAATGACCCAAGCATCCTCTACGGCCTTGTCTACGAGTTCAGCATTGTTGGCGATGAACTCCTCGAGGCGATTGGCAGCCACGGTGCTGGGGTTCTGCTCAGGCACGTACATGGGCGGCGTAGCGGGATAGCCCGTGGAGTCGGCAGGCGTGTCGGTGTCGGCAGGATAGTAGTAGGGGTTCTCGATGCTGTAGCCACTGCCACGGCTGTGGAGGCCAATCTGATTGATGCTGAATTCCTGCTGGCCGTTGTCTGTGGGACGTGCGTAGTTGATGATGTAGGAACCACCGTTGCGCGATGAGTACTGGTAGCCCTCGACGCGCGTCTGATAGTAGAGGGGATTGAACACGAAGTAGTTGACGAACGTGGAGTCGGTTGCCGTGGTGCACTGCGAGAGAACATCGTAGCGAATGACGTTGTTGTCGAGGCCCGTGCGCAGGATGGCAAGCGCGAACTTGGGGAAGCCTGCGTAGTTGAGCGCTTCGGCCAGACGCAGGTAGACGTCGCCCGTGCGGTAGATGATGACATCCTGCGGGTTGTAGGTCTTGGTGATGGTCTGGAGCGTGTAGTCGGTGACTTGGTTGATGGAGTAGTTGACGCCGAGTCGCATGTCGCCAAGGAAGTGACGCGAGATCTGCTCTTGTGTAAGCAGGCTTGCTGGCACGGTGACGAAGGTGCGTGTGCCTCCATTGGTGTAGTAGTCGTAGAAGATCTGGCTGTCGCTATAGTCTATGCAGACCTGTGAGGGTGCGAGGCATGCGGCTATCTCGAGGTCGTCGTGGTTGTAGTTGTAGAGGTAGCGGAGGGCATTGAAGTGCCCTTCGGCTGAAGCGGAGTCCATGGCGATGGCAGCGATGACCTCGCTATTGGAGGTACCGAACGCACGATTGCCCTTGGTGTTGTACCAGTTGTAATCGCCTGTCTGGTAGCCGTTGTAGTTGCCTGAGGCATAGCTGTTCGGCATCCACGCATCTTGCTGGTAGCCCGTGGTGTTCTTGACCTTATAGCCCGTGTTGTCGTTGATGGTCGGCGTCCAGTCGATGTAGTCGTAGTAGCACTTGGCAGCCTCGCGTGCGAGCAATGGGTCTTGGTTGATGCTGGCGAGCCAGAGGTAGAGGTCGCCGAGGACGAGCGAGATAGGCAACACGCTCATACGTGAGGGCATGGACGAGTTGTAGCCGAAGTAACCGGGATTGCCGTGGTAGGGATAGGCAAACCAAGCGACGTAGGGTTTCAGGTCGTCGATGAAGTAGCGGCAGATGCCGGCGAGATCGGTGCGTGTGGCATTCTCGAGGGCGGCATCAGCCTCGTCGAGCTTGAGAATAGGCTGTGTGACGAGGGGGATGTTCTCGCCGTAGATCTGACCCAACTGGAGGTAGATCCAAGCGCGAATGGCTTTCACGGCGACATACTCTGCACGGAAGACATAGAAGTCGGACATGGCGCCATCGGTGTAACGGTATTCGCGCAAGGCTGTGTCGGCATTGGCGATGTAGTAGTTACAGTTGTTGATGATGGCGTAGTAATCGCGCGGGTCGTTGTAGGTGTTGTCATCGTCGACGGTGAAGTTGGCGATGGCCTTAATGTTAGCGTTGGCATTGTCGAGGACTTTGGTAAGGTCGCCACGCAGCTCGCCGAAGAGATTGGTGCGCACGGCCACCTTCTGCAACTGTGCCAGGATACCCACGAAGGAGTTGACGGTGTCGTTGGCCGTCGTCAGGTGGTTGTGGTCGGCATAAAGGACATCATCGTTGCCCATATCAAGCATGTCATCGCAGGAAGTGAAGACAGTGAGCTGGCCGAGAAGACAGAGTCCACAGAGGGCAGGCAGTAGATATTTTAGTCTTTTCATATTCGTATGTTTTTTAACGGGAACGTTAACGCTATCTGACTGAGCGAAGTTATGTTTTCGTTATCGTTTTCGTTTTCGTTTACGTTATCGTTTAGAGGTTGATCTTTACGCCCAAGTTGAACGAACGTCCTGAGGTGAGGTAACCACGGTCGATGCCCTGCATGAGGACGCCATTGCCCATGGAGAACTCGGGGTCGTTGCCCAGATACTTGGTGAAGGTGAGGAGGTTGGTGCCACGTGCCCAGACGGTGATGCCCTGGATGTAGGTGTTGTTGATGGGCAACTTGTAGCTGAGGGTGACATTCTTCAGGCGGAGATAGCTGCCGTCCTCAATCCAACGGTCGCTGAAGGCGCTGTTACCCATGGGGTCGCCATAGCTGACGGAGGGGATATCGGTGACCTGACCTTCGTAGGCCCAACGGTTAAGGAGGGCTGTGGTCTGGTTCATGAAGCGGCTGCCGGACTCGAGTTGCTGGCGCATGTAGTTGTAGACATCGCCTCCGAGGCTGTAGTTGAAGCCTACGTCGAGGGTGAGACGACGGTAGCTGAGCGTTGTCCAGATGTTGCCATAGATGTCGGGATTGGCATCGCCGATGACGGTGCGATCTTTGTCGTTGATCTCGCCGTTGCCATCGCGGTCGAGGTATTTGACATCACCTGCGGTGAGATAATCCTTCGTGACGCCATCCTCACGCAGACGATAGAGGCCGTCGCGAGCTGCTTCCTCGCTGGTAGCATAGACGATGGTACCATTCTCTGTAGGCTGTGTCTTGAGCCCGTAGAAGGTGTTGATGGACTGTCCAACCTGACTGCGGATGGTGGCGCCGAGGATCTCGTGGTCGTCATACTTCGCACCATCGGGCAGTTCGGTGAGTTTGTTGACGTAGTGGCCCATGCTGGCACCTACGCTCCAGTTCCATTTGTTGCCAGAGATGAGGTGTGCCGTGACATTGACGTCGAAGCCCTGGTTCTCAAGGCTGCCTCCATTGCTCCAGTTCTGTTGGATGCCGGAGAGGAAGTTGAGGGCGCGCAGAGTGAGGAGGTTGTCGGTCCAACTCTTGAAGTAGTTGAAGCCAGCAGCCAAACGGTTGTTGAGGAAACGGCCCTCGATGCCTGCGTTGAAGCGGCTTGTAGTCTCCCATTTGAGCTCGGAGTTACCGATGTTCTCAAGGCTGAGACCAGGTATCTGGCCGAGGAAGAGGGTGCTCTTGAAATAGCTGTGCGAAGCGTCGTAGGGAAGGTTGTCATTGCCACTGAGACCATAGCCTGCGGTGAGCTTCAGGTAGTCGATACCCTTGACGTCAAACCATTTCTCGTTAGAGACAACCCAACCTGCCTGGATGCTGGGGAAGATGCCCCATACGACACCACCGAGCTTGAGACCGCCCTTGGCATCGCGACCGAACTGCGAGTTGGTCTCCATCGAGAGGTCGCCCTGCAGGTAGTAGCGGTTGGCGTAGTTGTACTTGGCCTGACCATACCAGGTGAGCGTAGCCCATTTCTCGATGCTGCCGCCAATTTGCTTTTGGTCTGTACCGGAGATGAGCGGGGTCTTGTCGTTACCGGTGTTGTAACCATTCTGACGTGTGACGGTGTAACTCTGGTTGTAGAAGCGGAAACCGCCTGTGAGGTCAATCTGATGGGCTTCGTAGCGGTTCTTCCACTCGACCTTGGTGTCGCTGATGACATCGTTCTGCTTGCTGTAGAGCGAACCGATCATGTTGTCCATCTTCATGTGGTAAGCAGCGACATAGAAACGAGGCACACCGTTCATGGGGATGTAGCGCTTCTCGTTGGTGTTGACGAGGTTGTAGCTGAAGAGTGAACTGAACTTCAGGTGGTCATTCGGATGCCAAGAGGGGGTGATGGCCAGCGAGAGGTAGGAGTTGTCGAAGTAGTTCTTGTTCTGAGCCGTACCGTATTCGAGGATAGCCATGGGGTTGGCAAGCTCCCAGTTGTCGTTGTTGAGCTGGCTGACCTCGGTGAGGTAGTCCTCATCGTCGATGTCCAAGTGAGCCGTGCTGATGGTTCCAGGGCCGAGGTTGCTTGCCACGAAGCTGTAGGGGCTCAGCATAGGCGACTTGGCGTAGCTGAGGAAGTTCAGCGAGGTGACGGTGGAGTTGTCGTAGTCGTCAGGTGCTCCCGTGTCGTAAACCTTGCGGGTGGTGTTACTGAACGAAGCATCGAAACGGAAGTCAATCCAGTCGGTGATCTTGATATCGGTGTTGAAACGTACGTTGAGGCGATTGAAGTTGGCCTCTTCGATGGTCTCGCCTGCATGGGTGTAGCCGAGCGAGAGCATGTAGTTGGCAACGTCGCCACCACCTTGCACGCTCAGACCATAGTTCTGCGTGATAGCCTCGCGATGGATGAGATCAGCCCAGTTGGTGTTGTTGTTGAACTTGTTGATCCAATAGTTGTAGTTGTAGGGATCAGAAGGATTGTAGGGACGCTCATCGAGGAACTTGAAGCTCTGCAACTTGGTGCCAGTGGAACCGAGGAGGCTGCTGGCATAGGTCTTGTACTGTCCGCCGCTCATCATGTCATAATGACGAGGAACGAGTTCGATGCCTACGGTAGCCGTTGCGTCGATGCGTGTAGCGAGCGATGAGTTACGCTTGGTCTTGATGAGGATAACGCCGTTGGCACCCTTGGCACCATAGATGGCGGTTCCGTTCTTCATGACTTCTACGCTCTCAATATCGTTGACATTGAGGTTGGCCAATACGTCGTTGTAGAAACCCTGATGGAGCATCTCGCGACCATACTGCATCTCGGTGATAACACCATCGATGACGATGAGGGGTTGTGCGTTGACCATGTACGACCCTACCCCACTGATCTGCATGTAGCTGCCAAGGGCGGTGAGACCGCTGCGTTGGTTGGTGAGCACATCAGCTCCGAGTCGGCTCTGAATCTCCGATGCGATGTTAGTGGAAGTGGAGAGTGTGAAGTCCGAGGTCTTGGAGTTGTTCAGGATGTTGTCGTCTGCACCATAGAGGGCGCGTGCCGCATCGCTCTGCATGACGATGTCGCGCAGACGGCCACTTTCGTTCAGACCTACACGAACGGTATTATAGCCCGGGATGGTCACCTCAACAGCCGAACTGTAGAGGGGGACTGCTAGGGTGAAGCGACCCTCCTCGTCGGTAAGGGCAGAATAGCCCTCGCCTGCGATAGACTTGACGAGCACACCAGCCAGGGGAGCATGGTCCTGCTGACTGACGACACGCCCAGTGATCTCACGAGTGGGTTCGGTCTTCTTTGCCTTGCGGACTTTCTTGACGAGAGCTGTGTCTACCTCCTCTTCGAAGTCAGCCTCGTCCTGCGCATAGGTGGCAAGAGGCAGCGCAAAAAGCGCTGTGAGGAATAATAAGCTCACGTTTTTCATTCTCTGTATTCTTTAATGTTAGACAAATCGAGTTCGTAGGCATTTGCCTCTTCCTCCGTCTCGAAGGCCACGTAGATGATGCGATTGATGCGCATGACGTTGGTTCGAGTGTTGTTGTTGATCTCAGACTGACGGACGTCGGTCGTGATGCGATAGCGTAATGCGGGGTCAACGGTGCCAAAGGCGTTGTAACCCGAGACAGACGTGTGGAAAGCCTTATCGATGCAGATGACATCGACCTGGTCGCCTGTGGTCTCGAAGTTGGTGCCGGAACCGTGGAGCTCACCATCGGGAACATTGAGAGCACGGTCAAGATTCGGACGCTCAAACTCGAGGTCTTCGTTCGGGTCGGTAGTGCCGTTTGTGCGGACATCCATGAGGCGCTCGTTGCGATAGACGTGGAAGCGCGTAGGACGAACCTGCGTCTCGGTGTAGCCATCGGCAGCACAGAAGGCGGGAACCATCACGACATATACATTATAATATAAGTTCGAGAACGTGTTGGGCAAGTAGAAGTACATCGAACTGTTGCGGTTCACCACGTTCTGATAGGTAAGCGGTGCAATCTCGAGGAAATTACCATCCTTCAGCATGGAGAAGTCGTAGGACTGACCATTGTAGGTGATGGAGTCGAGATAAGTGCGTGCGGTTGTGCTCACCTGTGGTTGCGGCTCTGCGTTGACAATCAGACGGGGCATGGTTGTGTGACGCATGTTGGTCGCGAGGATGTAACGGTCCTGACGGAAGGTTGACTTCGGGTTGATGCGTCCATCATTGTCAATGTAGACAAGACCATTAGAGCAGATTACTGGCTGCAGGCCGCCGAGGATACCTTCGCCCGTCACAGGGTTGTAGGCTGCCTTCGGGTTCATGAACACGTTCAGACCGTAGTAAGCGCTCTGATTGATGTAGCTGGTGTTGATGAGCGAATCCTCGTAGTTGTTGTGCTGCTGATGGAGGTTGAACACACGACCACGGATGATGGCCATGTCAGCGTTCAGGTTAGCCACGGAGTCGCGGTTCTCCATCTTGTTGACATAGTTGAAGTAAGGAGCATACTTGGCATATTCGCGCTGCCAGACTTCAGTGCTGGGTGCCAGGAACATGTAGGCACTGTCCTCACGCTGGATGTATCCCAGCGTGTTGTAGAGGCGGTTGTTGAGCATCGTGACGGAGTCGGCATAGACAATCTCGCCATCAACAACGCCCATCTGTACGGACGAACTCTCATCGAGCTCATACTGGTCGAAGAGACGATAGTAGGCTCCGATGCTGTCGAGTTTCGAATGCAGG
>CADCOX010000117.1 GCA_902803195.1 uncultured Bacteroidales bacterium | reverse complement strand
TACTTATATATATGTAGAGGGAGACATTGAACTGCCCGCAACACTTACTGGCACCTATACAATCGAAGTCATCCGAGGCAGCCAGACATTCGTGGAAGAAATAGACCTTTAACCAATAAAAAACGCCCATTTCATCGAATCTTGAGCAGGTCTAACTAATGAGGAAATCAATTCTAATAGTTATCATAATTATGGTCGTATTACTAGCCATGTCGTGCTCTCCCTCAAAAGTGCACGGCTCGGCTTTCGACCGTATTGTTGACACCTATAGGCAATCTGGTGATACGCTCAAACTTCGAGCGGCAGAATACTTGCGGGCTTTTTCTAGATATCATTATGGTATAAAGCGTAGCATCCCCTCTGAGATAAGTGGGAGTTTGTTTCTTGACATCGAGAAAGGAGATTCTGTGTTCAAGCATTACCTTGACAGCATGGGATATAGAGTGGAGTATGGCGAACCTGTCTATGATTACGAAACCGTAACAGACTCTTTCCTCCTTGATAATATAGAAATGGCTTTCGACTCATGGCAAAGACCATGGGCAAGGGATCTCACATTCGAAGAGTTCTGCAAATACATACTACCTTACCGCAATGGTGATGAGCTTTTAAGTGATTGGCGGAACTATTTCAAGTATGCGATTGAGCCAACAATAGTAGACAGCGTCACGAATCCTGAAAATCTGACAGAAGTAGTCGAATATGTTTTGCGTGTGTTACGAAGACGAGTCGAATATGGCGGAAGCACAGGCGCTTTTTGCCGTGAACTTATCACGCCGATTGACATGGAACGTTTGCATTGGCTTAATTGTTCAAATGCAGCACACTATACAAACTTAGCCTTGAGGGCATGTGGGATACCATGCGTTCAGATGAACATCAATTGGCGGTTCACTGAGGTGGCTCATTCATCAGTGTTAATCCCTGAAGTGGGTACAAATAAGCGGGCCTTTCGTGTGACTCTTGGCGACACACTGATGATGATGGGTGCACCTAAAGACACCATGGCCTGCTGGCGTGTGTGGACGCTGGACTATGAACCGAATCCAGTGCTAAAACGTCTGTTGGATGAGGGCAACCGCCGTCAATCCAAGTTTCTCCGAAATTTAGCCTTTCCCGTTACGCGCGGGGATGCTACCGCCCTATTCTGTAAGACCTATGACTTCTCACTTCCCATTCCAGACAGCCTTCGCTCAGAACATCTTTTCTTCCTCTGCCGGTTCTACAAGTGGAAGTGGTTGCCTGTCCACGAAGGCTTCGCACATGGCGACAGTGTCTACTTCAAAGATGCCACAATACGACAGTTCTATCGTCTGGGCTATCTGTGTGGCGATAGCATCTCTACTTTTGGCACTCCTTTCACGCTCGTCGGTGATGATGCCATATCTGACGTACAACAGCGTATTCGTCCCTACGACCTCACGGGTGACACTGTACTCTTCAAAATGGTCTATGCCTGCAAGGATGATGAAGCACGCTTGTTGAGGAAGATGACAACCTATTACTGGGACAATGCCAATAGCTGGCATCCGTATACTGGTATGGCAAAGCTGTGGGGCTACAATGCTTCAACCAATGAATACCGCCTGTTTGACGAGAGCCTTCGCGGCAGATTCCGTCCCGTCTTTCACATCCTTGAGCTACATCTTCCTTGCTGGACGGTCTTTACTGATGACGAGACAGATCGCCCGTTGGGATATCTCTCAACAGACAGTATTACAGGCGAAGGGATTTTTATGCAATTCTAAACTATCTTTTATAAACCTTGATTACAAATAAAATGGAAAAGAATCGACTAATTTCATGGGCTTTCTTCAGCCTACTCACGACACCTATATTCTTAGGTTGCTCACAAGATTACGAAAACGAGGAATTTAACGGGCAGGAAGTCGAGACATTAGCGAATGTAAAAAGAACAAGGGCGGCAGAAGAGGGCAACGAATCAGGGGAAGAACACCAAGTGCCTTCAAACTGGAATGGTATTAATGTTAAGGAAGGAAGGGATACTGTATTTTTTGGCAATGACTTTACTCTATTTGAAGTTGATTTAAGCTGGAATGGAGGAACAGTTGGTTGTAATGTGCATTTTACGACCAACACGGTCAGTGCAATAAAACCCTTTAACGCGACAGTTGAAAATACGCATGGTGATTTCTTATGGAACTCAGCACTAAACAAAGTATCAGGCCACGTCACTATAGAAGGACATTATACGAGTATTTATGGGGGGCTTCGAAACTATATTTTTTCACAGCCGGTAGATTTTAGCGTAAAATTTCAAGAAGACAGGGAATAAATGGTTAACACTCAGCGTAATTACACACTTAAAAAACGAATGCGCCTGACGGTTGCCTCCATACTGCTGCTTGTCACCCTCTTCAGCCCGGTAAAAGCAGAAGAAGGTCTCGACAGCCTTGCTGAGCGACTGAGAGCGTTCAGTGTGCGTTACCCGCAGGAAAAGGTCTACGTCCACATGGACAATACCTGCTATCAGCTCGGCGACACGATCTGGTTCGCGGCTTACACGCGACAGACCGACACCGACATGCCGTCGGAGGTGAGCAGGGTGCTATACGCTGAATTGTGGAACCATGACGGCTATCTCGTGGAACGGAAGATGATTCACGTCGAGGGTGGGCGGGGAAATGGATTCTTCAGCCTCAGCGATTCGCTCCTGTATGCAGGCTACTATGAGCTGCGTGCCTACACGCGGTGGCAGCTCAATTGGGGAGAGCATGAGCGCGAACACGGGCCCGGCGCTGAGGACTGGTTCTTCAACCGCCAGATGGCCAAGGACTTCTATCGCGACTATGATAAATTGTACTCGCGCGTAGTACCCGTCTACGACCGCTCGGAGGTGCCCGAGGAGGCTTACCGCGAGATGACCCTGCGCCCCCTGCGCCGCTACTTCAGGGCGAGCGGCGAGGCATCACAGCTCAGGCTCTCCTTCTACCCCGAGGGCGGGCAGCTGGTGGCGGGCGCCGAGTGTCAGGTCGCTTTCGAGGCTGCTACCGAAGAGGGCGAGGCCGTCGGGGGGACGTTGTTCATGGGTGGGACGAGGACCGCGACCTGTCATCGCGGCCGTGGCAGTCTGATCCTCACGCCAGAGGCAGGTCGGACTTATCGCGCCAAGTTCGTGGCCGCTGACGGTCGCGAGGTGGTGGCCGAACTGCCATGCGTCGTCCGTGATGGCGTAGCGCTCCATGCGGCGCAGCATGCCGCGACGTGGCATTTCAGCTTCTCGGCTCGCGGCACTGCGCGGGAGCACCCCCTGGTGTGTGCGATCAGACATGAGGGTAGGGTAGAGATGCTGGCGCAGATTGAGCCAGATGACCAGCTCTCCCTCACCGATGAGCAATGGAAAAGCCTCCCTCCGGGAGTCCACCAGATTACCGTGTCCGATGACAAAGGCCGCGTCTATGCCGACCGCCTCTTCTTCGTCACCAAGCCTGAGGTGATGCGGCATTCGCTCAGCATCAGTGGCATCAAAGACCAATACGAGCCTTTCGAGAAGGTGGCGCTGACGATAGCGAATACGAAATCACCAGCCGCCGCTCCCCAGCCCGAGGCCCACCTCTCGCTCGCCGTCCGCGATGCGGAACGCTCGGGCAGGACCTTCGACAGCGGCAATATCATGACGGAGATGCTGCTGGCATCAGAGATCAAGGGCTTCGTACCTCAACCCGAATGGTATTTCGAGCGCGACGATGAAGAGCACCGCCGTGGCCTCGACCTGCTGATGCTGACGCAGGGCTGGCGGCGCTTCGGGTGGCAAGATGCCATGGACACTTTTGCTGTCAGGCATCCCGCCGAGCACACGCCAATCCTGCAGGGGCAGGTCTATACGTATCATGCCAAGGTGCGGCAGGACGAACTGCAGACCTTCGACTCGCGTGATCTCACGCTCACACCATGGGACGTTATGCAGCGCATACTGCGTTGTCCGCCAGGCCCTTCACAGGAACTCGCGATGCTGCGCGACTCCACGCGCCACAGCCCTGCTCAATCTCCTCTATACTATCAATACTACCACCAGGGATGGGGCGAACTCATCGAGTCGTTGCTCGCGGAGATGGATGCCCGCGAGAGCGGGTCGCCAGCCGGCAGCTATCGCCTGACGGGCGACATCGCGCGCAGTCGATTCAGCTCACATGAGTTCATGCCCCGGCGGGCGCTGAAGGTCCATGCAGAATATGTCGACGACGCTGGCGGGGTCGTAGTTCAGGATACGACAACCACAGATGGCACTTTCGAATTCAGAGTGCCCTGCTTCACGGGCGAGCGCATCCTCTTTCTCAGCGCTGGCGACTCTGCCACCTGGAAGACCGACAAGCCCTCGCTCAATCCACGCCGCAGCCGTGCCCATTATTGGGTGATGCCGTCGGAGGGTAAAATACCGGAGTTCTACGTCCGTCTGCGCACGCCTTATCCTCGCTTTGTCCAGCCTTATTCTTTCTATCAGACCCATCAGCCAGGCGGACTTGCATCTGTAACGCACGACGGAAGCTTGCCCTCCACGCAGATGCGCCCCGTTGTCATTGGAGCGTCCCATGGCGGCGTGAACGCTTTCAGCCGTTTGTCGCCAACGGTTGTCCGTGATGCCTACGAGGCCTTCAACGACCTCGCCGATGCAGGCCTCAGCACAGGGTGGTTTATTGGTAGGACGCCTTTCGCCAACAGTCTGGCTCGCTACTATGCCGGCGACATGAACAGCAGCAACACCTACCTCCTTCAACCTCGCTACGATGGCCACACAACGGCTTACTCCTTTACGCCCCAGCAACTCAATGCCTACAACAACCTCGCTTATCTCAAGGACGTCGCCATCTATACAGACTACTCACCCCGGCAGCCCGACGAACGGGTGGCCGAACTCAGCACAGGGTTTGTCAGCATAGACCTGCGCCGCCTGCCTGACGAGGATTCACGCTATGTCTACCGCGACCGCCGCTATGCTTACAAGGGTCTGGCTGTATGCGAGGACTTCTACCATCCCGACTATCAGCGCCACCCGCCACGTGAGGGGCAGAAGGACTACCGGCGAACGCTCTACTGGAACCCCGACCTGCAGCTCGACGCCGACGGCCGTGCCAGCGTGACCTTCTACAACAACAGCCAGAAGACGAGCATCCTCGTTGAGGCTGAAGGACAGGCTACAGACGGGCAGCTTTTTTATTGAGTATAAAAGAAACTATATTTTCAGAGAACTCAAAAATAACATGCTTATACATTTTGTCCATGTCGCGAGTCGTGGAGCCGACGATAAAGAACTTGAACAATTCAAGTTCCAGCTGGCCATGGAATGCGATTTCTATCACACAGAAGTTGATGTAGTTTACATAGCCGAAGAGGACATAATCAACCTCCAAGAAGCTTTGCACGTCTACTTGCTACCAGGAAATGCAACGCTCACCAAAGGCGGTGACGTATTCCGCAGGCCGATGTATACCAATGGTGACCAGTCACGTATTTTCTTCCGCGAGTTGCTCAAGCACGACAAGGAAGATGAGGCAATTCAGAATTAGGAACTTATGTGCAGCGCTCATACATTTAGCTGCAAATATATTAATCTAACTTAAAATCACGTGTTATTACGATGAAAAGAAATCTAATCATTTTAACTCTCTTCGTACCTATAATGGCCATCCCGCTATTTATAGGTTGCAACCAAGAAGAAAAGGAAATCTTCGATGGGCAGGAATTCGAGACATTAGCGAACAGAAAGAAAACCAGAGCCGGCGATGTTGTCGGGGGAAATATTATGCGTGTGAGGGGTGGTTCTAGGCAAATGAATCTGTATGACGAAGTCTTTACAGCTCAATTCGAACTAAAATGGAAGACAGGGAGTCTGACGCGCGGAACCCCTCCAAAAATATCATACTCTGATTTGGAATGTGAGGTAAACGATACAACAGAGGATAAAATACTGAGACAAAGCCTATCAACTCAATGGGCAGGTTCTTGTCATATAGATGTCACAATGGAAATATGGTATTATAAACTAGCAGATTTCCCCTCTGGCGTGGAGCCTGATAAAGATGACCCTAAAATTAAATATGACGCCATCAAAGATGACGTCGTTGTCGAGTTGGAGCCAGATCCAAACTATTGATTGTATTTGTATTGCCCCGTAGGGTCATATTGAACTATTTTCATTTTAGAGATATGAGACGCACAAGACTATTGTACTTAATAATAGCTTGCATATCATTTATTACGGTGAGTGCAAAAGACTATTCAACAATCTTTCATTATCCTCTTGGTATTAAGGTCAATGACATTTCCTACCTTGATTCTGCAACTGTAGTTTCATTGACATACACTGGTGCCCCCTACTCATGGATACGCCTCGCTAATTCTACTTATGCCAGCGATGAGAACAGCGTACGCCACCATGTCATTCGTACGGAAGGAATTCAGTTGGGAGAACGGTTGTGGATAGGCGACGACGGAAGAGTTTCTTTCACCCTGCATTTCGATCCTCTGCCGAAAGGAACAAAGCTGTTCGATATCGTTGAGGGCGACTTACTAGGTGGCTTTTATCTATATGGCATTCATAAGGCCGGCACGAAGGTAAGAATCCCCAAAGCTGACAGCATGATCTTTGAGAAGGAAGTGGAGGCTTCTGCTTTCAAGCCTGACAGCGCATTTATCCGAGGCTGCTTTAAGGGATATAGTCGACAAACGATGCCCGAACTGTGGCTGGTCGGATATCGGAGCTTTCAAGTAGATCCTTTTGATATGAGCCAAAGTCCGACTATCCTGAAAGTTGAGCCAGACGGTACTTTCCACTGTGGTTTCCTTGTCGATAGTCCCAAATGGACTTACCTTGATAACTGGTCAAACAGACATCTCAATTTCTATATCAGGCCTGGTGATACCTTGGATATACAAATCGACAATTTCGGTCAGTGGAATGAAACCATTTCTTACAAGAGCGTTTCGGGTAACTCTTGTCACGGTAACCTTATGAGATACAACAAGGAAGCCATTTGGGAGAGACTTATAGAACTGAGGAACGCAGCATCTCTCACGGCTTTTGACCATGGCATAGAAACCTTGTCAGAAGAGGTTGATGCATTATTCGACTATCTCTCATGGAAATATCAACTCAATGCATGGGAAGTGCACCTTTTGAAGTCCGACTGGACTCTGACGGCTATGGCTGAAAAAGCTGACTTCATGGAAACTAAAGCCTTCAGTATTCCTATGGAACATCTAATGTCGTTAAAAGCTTCAGCCGACAGTATAAAAATCAAAGATCTCTACGACTACTCCTTCCTGAAAAGCGAACTTTGGGAAGATGCTTCAATAAGAATAACTCAGGCCTTCGATAGAAGTGCAGATATCGCTAAACGTCATGGCATACTCATCCCTGAATACGGAGATAATCTGTCGGCTGACAACTCCAATGCACATGAATACTCCACGTTCAAGGTTAAGGACACTCTGGTGCAGTCGCTGATAGACAGGATTACGGCCAGTACAGATTCCCGATACATTGAAGTTGCATTCATGCATCCCAAGTATGACAAGGCTACAGGTAACTATTTGTCATCATTGAGGAATTTGACAGCAGACTTCTCAGAGTCCGCCGACATCGACTTTGTCGCAGTTATCGACGAGGGGCAAGATGAAAACGCCACGACACTTTTCGCCAGACGACTCAGCCTCTACTGTCCTTGTGTTATCACCCTGGCTCACGAGGATTTCCTATCTGTCCAGGCATCTCTCCGCCAAATATCAGTCCCTTTCAGCCTAACGTTGACTAAGGATGGTGGAATCTTTCACTGGCCGTTGTTCCTCAGCCCTGAAACCAGTTTCCGCGACAGCTTCCGCCAACTAATTAAGCGCGAAAAGGATAATGAGATACCCAAAGATTAATCGTCTTTTTGCTGCTATAATTGCCCTGGCCTGCTTCCTGCCGGAAGTGGGCCTCTTTGTTGATGGCGACATCCTGCCCAAATGGTATCTGTTTGGCTTATGCCTGTGCGCTGTTGTCATACTCTACGGAACAGGTAGCCATAAGGACGTCATTGACCTACATATCATGAAGCTGTCGCTGATAGCTGTCGCCTCACTGGTAAGTATTTGGGCTATCGCCGGAAGTGCCTTCAATGGATGGATAGCCGCCCGTGGCCCTTTCGACAATCCCGCTGGGCTTGCCATGAGTCTCAGCTGCGTGCTGGCATTGATTATGAATAATGACAGGACCGGAAGCGGTAGGAAAAATAACTTGTTACAGAGTGTATTGGCCGCAATTATGGCTTTCGCCGTTATTGCATCTCAATCGCGTTGTGGCATAGTGGCGCTGATGCTCATCGCTGCTTCTAACATTTTTCAGTACAAACGGCGGTTCTTGTGGGCAGTGATGGTGGCTCTACTTGTCAGTGGAACCATTGGATTGTCTGCCAAGAAGTCAGCCTCTACATTTGGACGTGCGTTTATACTACAGCAGACGTGGGGCATGGTGGCTGAGCATCCTCTGAAAGGCTGGGGCGCAAGTGGGTTCGAGCGCTGCTATATGCTTCGGCAAGCCTCTTTCTTTGAGCGACATCCCGACAGCCCCGCAGCGATGCTGGCTGATGATATTCATCATCCTCTCTGTGAATATCTCCTTTGGTGGGTAGACTATGGCTTTGCAGGTCCCCTGGCTATCATCATCCTATTGTTCTATCCTGTATTTGAAGTTCAAGAGAAAGGTCTCAGACTTGCCAGCATCCTGATATGCTGGTTCGCGGCAGCATCATACCCTTTGCATTACCCTGTCGTTTGGTTGACGATAATCCTGTCCTGGGGCGCAATCATCAGGCAAGCGGCATCTCATATTCTTGCCAAAAGAACAATAGGAGTCCCTGCTGCAATGATTGCCATAATAAGTTGTGCTGGCATATTCGTTCATGCTGTTTCCTCTTTTCAGCTGAAACAGGCAGAGGACGCCTCGCTCTGTCACAGGCACATAAAGGCTCTCCGTATTTACAGGCGACTTGAAGCGTTGCAACGGCACAACCCGTATTACCTTTATTCATACTCAAGAGAGTGCTATACAGTAGGAAAATTCGAAGAAGCCTTGCAGCTCAATAATCGCTGCCATCGCTACTGGTCAAATTATGACCTCGAACTTCTTCGTGGTGACATCCTCTTCCATCTCGAACGCTATGCCGAAGCAAGACAAGCATACAGCCTCGCCTCCAGCATGTGCCCCGTCCGATTCGCTCCGCTCGAAGGACTGATGTGCATCTTTGAGATAACAGGCGATTCTAAGCGAATCAAAAACATAGCTGAGATTGTGATTAAGAAGCCTATCAAAATCCCGTCACCCATCATCATCGATATCAAAAAACATGCTGAGAGGATCCGTCAAGAGTACCCATAAACGACCACTATCATCCCAAATCGGTCATTAGGCCAAAGATGGTTTTTCAGCTATGCTTTATATGCTTTTTATCCACGTTCCTGCACTATTCCTTTTGGCATTTTTTCGTCATCTGCGCGGTCGCAAAGCCCACATTGCTCCCATACAGAAAAAGCTGATCAAAACAAATAGCGCACTAACATGAATTCTAATGACCGATTTGGAATCATCTCTGTAAGTGTCCTGACTTCGTCATTGCGCCTCCCAAAATCCTCATCGAATAGTCTTGCGACAGACTTGTGCCTCTTCATGGGCATTGTCTTTATAAGATGCATCTTGTTGTAATCTCACTCTCATATACAATTTCCCCCAAATAATCAATCACTCAATCACTCGATATTGAGAACCAATAGATTACGAGTGATAGATGCAGTGATTGATGGGTGATTTAGTGATAGATGAAGCCTCAAAAATGGGGGTTGGCACAAAATTCGACTGCTTTCTGACAGGGTATGCTATACTGAACATACCGCTGCTCGGACCTTAAAAGCAAACAACAGACGTGCCGTCGGCTATCTGTTGACCTGTCGTCGGCTATCTGTTGATCTGTCGTCGGCTATCTGTTGATTTGTCGCCCTCTATCTGTTAACCTGTCACGGCTATCAGTTGACATGTCGTCAACTACCAGTTGAAGTGCCGCTGGCTACAAGTGCGAATTCGGTTTTCCAACCGCTTGGAAAACTGATGGCTCCTATGTAAAACCAGTTTTCCAACCGCTTGGAAAACTGCTAAGATATAGACGTAATGACCCAGCTCTATGGTGAGGCGTGCGCCATGAAACGAGTATGGGCAAACTATGGATAGGCCATAAACCCGTCGTCGAAAGTCTGCGGGCGGGAGAGGCTGTGACTTTTATCCTGATGAAAACTGGATGAACGCGTTAAAAAAAGTAAAATCCATCACCAAATCACCCATCTTTCACCGTATCTTTCACCCGTAATCGTTTGTCTTTCAAGTCGGGTGACGGAGTGATTGATATTTTAGGGAAAAACTTGATAGAGATGGTGGAAAAGTCGTCATTTGGGCAGCATCAGAAGAGCTATTTACCACCTCGGCCCCACCGCATCATCACGATGTGGAGGGGCCGAGGTTCCTTTAGGTCTTGACATTTGCCTAACTCGTTCGAGGCATGATACGGCCATTCGTTATCCGTCCGTTCAAGGAGGGCATTCGTGCTCACGAAGGGAGTTGTACGTGAAAAAGTGATAAAAAGCAGTCGCAGTTGCGGCCGTTCGAGAAGAAATGACTATCTTTGCAACGCAAAAAAAAGAAACATGAATGTAAATACGCAGAAGGTCATCATCAGCAAGGACTTGCAGGCCGAGCTGACCGCTGCCATCGAGGCCGTCGGGCCGGACCGTCTGTTCGTGCTCACCGACACGACGACGCTGGCGCTGTGCTGGCCCGTCGTGGATAAGATGGCGTGCCTCGCTGGAGCACAGATGATCACCATCGGTGCCTCGGACGAAGCGAAGACGCTGGACTCCGTCAGTCACGTGTGGAGCCAGCTGCAGAGCGGCGGTGCTACGCGCCACTCGCTTCTGGTCAACCTGGGCGGCGGAATGGTAACAGACCTGGGCGGTTTCGCAGCCTCTACGTTCAAACGGGGCATCCGCTTCATAAACCTGCCGACGACACTCTTGGCGATGGTCGATGCCAGCGTGGGCGGCAAGACGGGCTTTAACTTCGGTGGGCTGAAGAACGAGATAGGCGTCTTCAACGAGGCAGAGACGGTCATCCTGAGCACTCTCTTCCTTCGCACGCTGGACAGTCATAACATCCTCTCGGGCTACGCCGAGATGCTGAAGCACGGACTCATCAGCACGCCCCAGCACTGGAAGGAGTTGCTCGCCTTCGACGTCTTCGATATCTGCCACGGCAAAACAGGCGCAGCAGAGGGGCTCGACTCCAATGAGGGCCAACCCACTGACAGCAAGCACGATGAAGCCTTGGCTCGACTCTTGGCTGAGAGCGTCGCCGTGAAAGAGCGCATCGTCAGCGAAGACCCTCATGAGCACGGCATCCGCAAGGCACTGAACCTAGGACATACCATAGGGCATGCCTTCGAGAGTCTGGCACTCGCGAAGGGACAACCTGTATTGCACGGTTATGCCGTGGCGTGGGGGCTGTTGTGCGAGCTCTACCTCAGCACAAAGCTGGCAGGCTTCCCACGCGAGAGGTTCTACCCTACCCTACAGTTCATCAAGGAGAACTACGGCTCAATGGCATTGGACTGCCGCGAGTACGACAACCTCTACGAACTGATGACTCACGACAAGAAGAATGTTGCCGGACGAATCAACTTCACCCTCCTCGCTGATATCGGCGAGATTCGCATCAACCAGCAGGTCAGCAAGGATGATATCTTCGAGGCGCTGGACTTCTACCGAGAAGGCGTTTGAAAGGTTGAGAAGTTGAAAAGTTGAAAAGTTGAGAGGTTCTTCGCAGAGCCGAGCGGAAAGATAGAAAGGTTCTTAAAGCTCCAAGCGACTAAAAGCCAAGGAAGAAGGCATTAAAATCGATATACTGATTCACAAAGATATGAAAAGACTGATATTGACATTGACTGTTTGCGCATTGACGCTGACAGCCTCGGCAAAAAAAGAAGTGCGCATGAGCGGGAATCCCATCTTGCCGGAGTTCCACGCCGACCCCGAGGTGCTCTTCTCGGAGCAGACGGGACGCTTCTACATTTACTCCACCACCGACGGCGCGCCG
>CADCOX010000116.1 GCA_902803195.1 uncultured Bacteroidales bacterium | reverse complement strand
CCAGAACGACCGCGACCGCCGCATCTTCTACACGGCCATGTACCATTTCATGGTGGCTCCCCAGACGTGGGACGATGTCAATGGCGACTGGCGTGGTGCCGACAACAAGGTCTATCGCTCAACCGCCTCGACAGCGCCTAAGAAATCTGAAATCGTGCGCGAAGGGGCTGCTGTGGCCGAAAGTCCCTCCAACGGTTCGCCTGTCGGCAGTTCCAAGTACCTTACCACCTTATCGCTGTGGGACACTTATCGCGCTGCCGCTCCCCTCTCCACCATCATTCTGCCTGAGATGATGCCCGCTATTGCTGAGACTTACCTTCGCATCTTCCGCGAGCAAGGCAAGCTGCCCGTGTGGCATCTGATGTCGCAGGAGACCAACTGCATGGTGGGCTGCCCTGCCGTACCCATTCTGGCCGATGCCTTGTTGAAGGGTTATGTCAAGGACTCCCTCGAAGCCGTGAAAGCCATGACTTCGAGCCTGCTCATGGACGAACGCGGATTGGACGACATGAAGAAGTATGGCTACGTCTGCAATGACAACCATGGTGAGAGCCTCTCGCGTACATTAGAATATTATCTGGCCGACTGGTCGGCTGTACAAGCGGCTAAGGCAGTGCTCAAGGCTCAACGTTCGACGTTGAAAGATGTAGAGGTCGAAGCACTCAGCAAGACCATCGACTTCCTCGACAAGCGTTGCCACAGCTATCCGCAGCTCTACGACAAGCGCGTTGGCTTCATGCGCGGCAAGAACTCCGACGGCTCGTTCGACGGCCTTGAGGACTTCAATCCCAACCACCAGACGCGTGCTTTCACTGAGGGCAACGCCTGGCAGTACCTATGGCTTGTGCCTCACGATGTAGAAGGATTGACCAAGATGCTCGGAGGTCGTGACATCGCCCTGAAGCGCCTCGACAGCCTCTTCATCGCCGACAGCCAGTTGAACGAAGAAGCACAGCCCGACATCAGCGGACTCATCGGACAGTATGCCCACGGCAACGAGCCGTCGCACCACATCGTCTATATGTACTCACTCATGGGTCAGCCACGCAAGACCGCCAAGCTTGTCCACCAAATCCAACGCGAACTCTACACCGACCAGCCTGCAGGCCTCTGTGGCAACGAGGACGTAGGCCAGATGTCGGCGTGGTATGTGCTCTCTGCACTCGGCTTCTATCAGGTGGAGCCCTGTGGCGGACGCTATGTGCTCGGCTCGCCATTGGTCAAGGAAGCTGTGCTCAAGGTTGGTGGCGGCAAGACCTTCACCATCCGCACCCATGGTCTCTCGGAGAAAGCGTTCTACATCAAGAAAGCCCTCTTGAACGGCAAGCCCATCAAGCGCCAGGCTGTCGACAAGCCTCGTCGCGGCGAGGAGGGTGCACTCATTCTCAACCACGAGGACATCATGCGTGGCGGTACGCTTGACGTCTACATGACGAAGTAAATTCTACAAATCAAATCACTCTGGAAAGAACGAAAAATCATAAAAATAGCTGTGATTCAGAAAACAAAATTAGCAATGCGATTCAAGCATTTCATGCTGTTCGCAGCTCTGTTCGTCAGCAGTAGCCTCTGGGCACAGATTCCCAGTGGCTACTACGATGGAGCCGCAGGCAAGACGGGACAGGAACTGAGAGCTGCCCTGCACGAGATTATTAAAAAACATACCGTCGTCAGCTACGACGGCCTCAAAGCCGCCTATTTCTACACCGACGCCTACCCCGACGGCAAGCTCTGGGACATCTATTCCAACTACCATTGGACCTCCGGCCAGGTCTGCGGCAACTACGAAGGGGAAGGCGACTGTTGGAACCGCGAGCACACCTGGCCTCAGAGCTGGTTTGGCAGTGGCACACCCAAGAGCGACCTCTTCCACGTCCTGCCTACTGATGGCTACGTGAACAACCGCCGTTCGAGCTACCCCTATGGCGAAGTAGGTAGCGCCACCTATACCTCCGATAACGGTTCGAAACTCGGAACCTGCAAGACCAGCGGCTACAGTGGCACCGTTTTCGAGCCCATCGACGAGTACAAGGGCGACATTGCACGCGGCTTTTTCTATATGAGCACTCGCTACTACACAGAAGACAGCGAATGGAGTTCTAGCGGCATGACCACGAAGTGCGAGATCAAGGAATGGGCGATGAAGATGCTGCTGCGATGGCACAAGCAAGACCCCGTCAGCCAGAAGGAAATTGATCGCAACAACGTCATCTATGCCAGCTATCAGCACAACCGCAACCCCTTCATCGACCATCCCGAGTATGCCGAGATGATCTGGGACGAGAACTGGCAGGAAGGCACATCGTACAACATCACCAGCGCGACGAACCTCAGCGGCGGCACCGTCTCTGCACCCTACTCCGCCATCGAAGGCACCACAGTGGCCATCACCGCCACGCCCAAAGAGGGGTACAAAGTCACCGGTTACAGCGCTTGGAAGACGGGCGACACGTCCACGCCGGTCACCGTTTCCTCCAACGGCACCTTCACGATGCCTGGCTATCCCGTTACGGTCAGTGCCACCTTCGAGCGCGACAACACTCAATACACCATTACGCTTTCCAGCACGACCAACGGCACCATCAGCGCCAGCGCCACATCGGCCCTCTCGGCTACTACAATCACCCTCACCCCCACGCCTGCTGAAGGCTATGTGCTCCATGCTATCCACGTCTACAAGACGAGCGATATAAACACCATCGTTCCCGTCGCGGACAACAAATTCGTGATGCCCTCCTTCGACGTCACCGTCAGCGCTACATTCGTAGAGGAAGGTAGTGCAGGCGGCACTGGCGACTTCGTGAAAGTAACGAGCGAGCCGCAGGATTGGAGCGGTGAGTACCTGATTGTCTACGAAGGTGGTAAGGTGGCGTTCAACGGTTCAATCAACAACAATTGGGGACTTTGCAGTGGTGTCAACATCAGCAATGGCACCATTGAAGCCAAT
>CADCOX010000115.1 GCA_902803195.1 uncultured Bacteroidales bacterium | reverse complement strand
CGCTGTTGATGAGGGTTGGTCCCGTGTAATCACTAGTTTTCACCCTCATATTGACTCGCCCATTACCGTTGAAAGTCACTCCGCCCGAGCCGCTCAAGCCTCCTTCACCACCGAGGGTGAAGGTCTTCGACTCGTTTTCGAACACGACTCCTCCCATGGGCAGAGATTCGCCCAGCTGCACCGTCAAGCGTTGGGCTTGGTCATCGAAAACGACTTGGTCGCCCGCGACAAATGCCGTAGCGGCATCATCGAGGCTGAAGTTCGCTGTCTGATAGTCCCAAGTCGTGTTCTCGGCGCCCGTCCAACGGACGCCTTCTGCAGGCTCACGCTGAGCATTGATGATGAGGTACACAACACCGTCCTCTACCTTTATATTATAGGAGAGGCCCTCGATGCCCATGACGCTGATGTTCTCAGCTTTGCCTTGGAAATCACCAGTGAAGGTAATGAGGGGGAAGATGCCAGGTCGCAGCTTTTCGCCCACCGTGCGAACATTGATGACCAAAGGCTGAGTGACGTTGAGGTCACCCTCGATGACGAGGCGATCAGTCTGCGGCAGTACAGTAGTCAGGCCAACGTCCTCTATATCGGCTTCGTAGAAGAGACGCTTATTGACGATGAGTCCTTGCTTCAACGTTATGGTGCCAAATGGTTCTGATGCTGAGCCCGGACTGAGACGGCACCCCTCGTAGTTCAGCGCTCCTTCAAGACGAAGATTGCCAGCAACGGTGGCATTGCCAGCCAATGTACCACGAGCACGCAGTTCAACATCACCCACAATCTCCGTGTACACCTCGAGCGTTCCTTCAGAGATATAGGTAACGCCCGTATGCTTCATCGGCACACTGACAGCCAAAGTTCCCTGTTGGCTCTTCCAAAAATTCATTGGCCCATCGAAGGCTCCTGTTCCGTCAATGAAGTGACGCTGCCCACGAACAGGCATAGCATAGACATCACTGGGACGAACTACTTTGTTCAAGATGATATGCGAAGGGGTGTTGAGGTCAATGAGTACGCTCTTACCCTGAACAAAGGGTTGTTCCACAGTACGTGTATAGTCGGTGCAACCATTGCTCTCTGTCGACCACGACACTGAGCGGGCTCCTTCACGGCCAAACACAGGACCAAGTACGAGATCGGTAACCATCGTAGGTGGCAGTTGCGGACGTGGCATGTCATACCCGAGATAGAATCCAGGATTAGGGCTCTGATAGTAGCCTTTCGTGGTGCAATCGCCACGATAGTGTGGATCCTCGAGCAGGCAGTAGATGTTGTCAATCTTAGTGGTATAGTCCGTGGAAACGCCCACAATGCCCACCTGTACATCGCCTTCCTTGTGCAACAGAATGAGTTCTTCACGCCAATCGCCAATGATATCGCCCCAGAAAGCGGCACGTTTGGCATAGACCGTGATATAACGCCAATTACTAATTTTGGCAAATTCTACTTCACGTCCTTTATAGAAGTCCTGTATGTAAACATTGTAGTGGCTATCTGAAGTCTGAACCGTCTCCCTATCGGGCTCTGCATCCCACCAAATACCCTCACAGGGATATTGGTTGGAAAGGCCACTGATGATGTTGCCTTTGGCATCATATACGCTGCCGTCCATCGTCGACCACATTTCCCACCCGAGGTGGCTAGGATCGACGTCCATGCATTCGCCACGACCTACGTCGCCCGAGGCAGGCATATACCAACGCTTGATGCTTTCGCCGCTGGTTGCATCATATAGGATCATACCCAGTTGGTCGCCTGCATACTGCTGCACGGCAAAGGTTTCGAGGCCAGGCCGTTCGGGATCGATATCGCTAGTGCGGAAACGATCGCCGTGAGCAATGCCCGTGTTGAACAGGATCTTACCCGTATGGTCCATCGTATAGCCGCCCACAATCATCTCGTCACGTCCATCGCCGTCGGGGTCGCCTATGCGAATCTGATGGAAAGCAGGCGCTCCAGTAGGCTCGTTGAAGAGTTCCTTCAGTTCTCCAGCCTTACCACCTTTGAAGTCATAACCGACACCGAGGTTGTAATAATGATGGTCACCTTCTTTGCCACGCATGTGCCACTCCATGACTACAGCGGGATGCACGCCGTCGTGGAAGAATACGCCCATGTGACCGACATGTTTGTTGTACTCGTCACCCATGAGCGAAGCTCGGTTCGTACGATTGTAGTGCTGATTGTAACTCTGCTCCACACTGGCTTTCTCCCGACCAGTCCGGCCATCGATGATACTGATGTAACGAGGAGCGTTGCGAATGTTTTGCTTCTCATAGTCTACGATACCATCGCCATCGGTGTCGGCCGTGGTTCCACCATTTACGTAGAGCCCAAAGTCTTTCTTGTCTGGATCCCAAAACTGTGTGCCATCGGACGATTGAATGATGACGTCGCCATAGCCATCGCAGTCCATATCGGCAACAGTGATCATATCGTCCTGTCCTGAGCAGCTGAGTTCATTTGGACCGAGCTTGACCGTCCATAAGTGCTCACCGGTGCGCTGGTAGCCCTCAACATAACAATCTAAGCCCGAATGATTATTGAGTCGATTGACGACATAATCCATCTCGCCGTCCCCATCAAGGTCCACGGGCCATACGTAACTGGTATGGAACTGCGAGGCCAAGAGGGGCGACGCATCAAAGCTGATGCTCATGAACATGTTGCGCATATCGAAGTTCTTGGCCACGAAAGGCACGCTCGGCGCGCTCTCCACGCCATTGCATATGATGGTCACGGCAACGGAAGCACCGACGGGAACCTTCGTTGAGTTAGTTTGCCAGTTAGTGTTCTTCAAAGGCGATGAATTAGCCTTTGTGCCGTTGACGTAGACGTTGTAAGTAGCATTTTCAGGTTCCTGAGCTAACCGCCGCCACGTGACGAGGACATTGCTGCCATTGCGAACAGCCACGACTCCACGCCCCAGTGGTTGCTGAATGCGTTGCCCAAAAACGCAAGTCGCCATGGCAACCATCAGAATGGCAGCCATGACGACTATTGTATGTATTCTATTCATCGTCTCTTACTTGATGTTTCCTACTTTTATTAAGTATTCTGCAATCTGTACAGCATTGAGGGCGGCGCCTTTCTTGATTTGATCGCCACAAAGCCAGAAGGTTAGGCCGTTGTCGCAAGCCAAATCCTTGCGGATGCGCCCGACATAGACATCGTCCTTGCCTGCCGTGAAGAGGGGCATTGGGTATTGCTTGGTGGCAGGATCGTCAATGACGGTGATACCTTCAGCCATAGACATGGCCTCGCGGGCGGCCTCGGGAGTGATGGGCTCTTCTGTCTCCACCCAAACGGCCTCGGAATGGCTTCTTAAAGAAGGAACGCGCACGCACATAGCCGAGCAAGCAGCGTCGGTGTGCATGATCTTGCGCGTCTCGTTGAACATCTTCATCTCTTCCTTCGTGTAACCATTGTCGGTGAAGACATCAATCTGCGGAATCACGTTGTAAGCCAACTGATAAGCAAACTTCTCAACCGTAGGTTTCTTACCATCAAGCACCTCACGATACTGCTGTTCCAACTCGGCCATTGCGGCTGCGCCCGCACCACTGGCAGCCTGATAGGAAGCGATGTGGATGCGCTTGATATGCGAAAGTCGCTCCAAAGGTTGCAGGCATACGACCATCATGATGGTCGTGCAGTTGGGGTTGGCAATGATACCACGCGGACGATTCAGCGCATCCTCGGCATTACACTCAGGCACCACCAAAGGTACGTCCTCGTCCATACGGAAAGCCGAACTGTTATCAATCATCACAGCACCATGCTTGGTAATGGTCTCGGCGAACTCTTTCGATGTGCCACCACCGGCACTGACGAAAGCCACGTCAATATCCTTGAAATCGTCGTTATGTTGCAGCAGTTTCACCTCATACTCTTTGCCGCGAAACGCATACTTGCGTCCTGCACTGCGCTGGCTGCCAAAGAGCACCAGCTCATCGATGGGAAAATTGCGCTCATCGAGCACACGAAGGAACTCCTGACCTACGGCGCCACTGGCGCCTACGATAGCTACTCTCATTTTTATCTACTTTTACTTTTGTGTCGTTTTTGCGGTGCAAAGGTAGCGATTATTTACGATTTACACCTTATTATCGACATTTTTCTATCACTACAAGCCTTAAAATAGACGCAATTGACATTCTTCGTCACAGATTATGCGCACATTGGAGCAATAAAACACCACAGTCCGACGTTATATAGATGATGAAACGAGCGCTCGTTGTCTTCGCCTCCCTCGTCGCCGTCCTTGCTGCTCATGCACAGGAACTGCGCATACAGAACCGCCCCTATCTGGACCAGCGGTTCTTGCACTATGGCTTCTTCGTCGGCGTCAACATGATGGATATCGAGGTCAAAAACAACGGCTATGTCGACCTGGCTTCTGGCGAACAATGGTATACCGATGTCGACAACTACCAGCCAGGCTTCACCGTAGGCGTGTTGGGCGAGATTCGTCTCAACAAGACCTTTGGTCTGCGTATACAGCCTACTCTCGACTTCGGTCAGAAGCACGCCTCTTTCCACGAACAGCGTAGTGGGCGCGACAGTACGCAGAACCTCAAGTCTACCTACATCTCGGTGCCCATACTCCTAAAAGTGGGTGCTCCCCGCTACAACAATTTCCGACCTTATTTCACCGTCGGTGCCGCTCCCGCCATCGACCTCACTACACGCAAACATAACGCGCTACTCACGGAACGCATGGACTGCTTTATCCAGATTGGTGCCGGTTGCGACATCTATCTTCCTTTCTTCAAGCTTATTCCCGAGCTCCGTTTCTCTTTCGGCCTCCGCGACATCTTTGTCAGGGATCGCAGCGACCTCATCGATGAGTCGCTCCTCAAGTTCACCAAAGGTATCGACCGTGGTCGCGCCAAGATGATTTCACTTACGTTCTATTTCGAGTAACCCATCGCGAGGGCGTCAGAACCGATAACCCAAGAACAGACGAGTGCGCCATTTGCTGTTGTAAACGGCCAGTTTGTCCTTGTCACCGATATTAGTGAAATTGTATACCATCGACATGCCAACAAACATCCTACTTCCCAGTTGTCGGACGACAGCTCCACGGCCGCTGATGATGATTTCAGGGAAATGGTAACTGAATGGAATACGTTCATCGTTGACTTTAAGCGAAGTATTGCTGTAAACGATAAACGTGGGCAGCGCCGACAAATGGAGCAACCAGTTGCGACCTGGAACCCAATTGTAGCCATAGCCAGCACCTATACCGAAATTAGTTACCTTCAACACCGACTCATATTCTGCCTTGGTATTAACTCGTTGCCCTTGCCCCGAAACGCCCAAAAGGAAACTGCCTGCTGAGCAGCGTTGAATATAACTCTGAGTGAAGGCTGCGGGATAGGAGAAACGACGGTAGTTGAAGGCGTAGTATGCATTCAGGTTCAATGATTTCAACGTGAGCACATCAGGAGGCAGGTCTATGCGCGGTGTACCCTCGAACTCTTGCCAACCAGTGAAATTACTTGCGTCCTGATAGATGAACTCAAAGCCCCACCGGTTGCCGTACGAATTGAGGTTCAACTCATAGTCTTTATACTTGCCCATCAGTTTGGCTGGATTCAGCGCCACACTAAGTGATAGGCCAAGGTAGTTCACGGCCAAACTGAGCGTCGTTTTGTAGTCAGCATTCATCTCAGACTGAAAAGGTACGCCATTTACCTTCCCCTCCGTGCTCAGCTTAGCTCCCGACATGTTCACTCGACCCCTTACCGTCCATTTTGTCCGAGGACGAGTCATATACAACGTGTCGACGTTGCCGCTCCGATAGCGCTGCGTCATCAGACTATCGTTATGCTTGAGCATGCGGAACAGCTTTTGGCCGTGGGTCTGCTGTACAGTCCCTGCCAAAAGCAGCATGATGAATATGAAAATAGTCTTTATTCTCATGACTTCGTAAACGAACATATTGAACCTTAAACACAAGCAGTCAGCTGAAGAACGATGAACATAGTTATTAATCCATGGCTCATAGTGGATTCGCTGTTGACAAAAGTAGTGATTCTTATTGGATTTAGTATAATCTTAATGAATCTTTATATGTTTTTAACAATGGAAGGATTTAGAGTAACTATCTTCGCCCATTCGAAACACCCTAATCAGATGCCTATGGCATCATATTCAAGACTAATACTGACAATACTTATAAGATTTCCTCATAAAAGGCAATCGCTCAATCACTTACAACTGACAACCAATAGATTACAAATGATTGGTTGGATAGAAGATGCGCGATTGAATGATTGATGACGTGATGAAAATGGGGGCAGGAACTCCATTTGACCATTCTCGCGCTATACACCATTGATCAAGCATGCCGTCGCCAAGCACAGCCATCCACGCCACCGCACGCAATGGTTCTGCCTATAATGGCAAAACTGGTAAGGACTGTTCGCATTCGGCTTTGCCTATAATGGCAAAACTG
>CADCOX010000114.1 GCA_902803195.1 uncultured Bacteroidales bacterium | reverse complement strand
GCGTGGCGTTCGCACGCTGCCGATGACGCTGATGGCTTTTGTGGGCTCGAGCGGTATGTCGATGAAGGTGCTGGTGCGTGTGTGCCCGGCGCGTGACGAGCAGGTGGCTACTCCGACGGCTTACTTGGATTTCATTCGCTTGGCGATGAGGCAGATGTGCGTGATCTATGCGAATGTCATCCCGCAGCGCATCAGTCAAATCTATGATCTGCACCTGGCCGATGGGCTGACGATGAGCATGGACCCGCAGGTGCTGTTCGTACCAGATGCGCAGGCGGCTGTGGTGGACGATAAGGCGAGCGTACGCGTGCCTCTGCATCCTAAGGGCGATGGCGTTGAACAGGAGTTGCGTTTGCCTGTGCCTGCCGACTTGGCGCATCGTGACTATTACGACCGCGTATTCAGCCGCCTGATGAGCGACGTCCATGATGAATTTGTGGCGCAAGGTCGCGAGGCGGACATGGAGACAGTGGCCTACATGCAGAGCGTCGTAGAGCGTGCGGCGCAGTTGAAGGTATCGGAGGCTGAGGTGTGTGCTCGTATGGCGCGCTTGTTCGGCCTTGAGCGGAGTCGCCAGATGCGCGATTATGTGCGAGGAGTCTATGTTCAACTGCATCCCCAGCGCTCGTCGGGCAATGCTACGGCCGACAATATCTACATGCTGGAGGATATGCTCTTCGGGCGCTATGAGTTCTATAAGAATGTCATTAACAGTTCGTTGTATATGCGAGAGCGCACGACTTTCGGGCAATGGCGTCGTGTGGGGGCAGAGGATGTGAACACGTTGGTCGTCGAGGCACAGGAGTCGGGTGTGAAGGCGAACCGCAACCTGGTGGAGTCGCTCTTGGGCAGCAATCGTATTGCTACGATGGATCCCATCGCTCGGCTCATCGGCCGTGTCCGTGGCAAGTGGGACGGCAAGGACCGTATCGAGGCGCTGGCGCGTCGCGTGCCGACGTCGTGCAAGTCGTGGCCACGGTGGTTTCATGTATGGTTCTGCGCAATGGTGCGCCAATGGGCGTGGCCCGACAAGGATTATGCCAATCAGGTGGTGCCTATTCTGGTGGGACCACAAGGTGTGGGCAAGAGTACGTTCTGGCGCCGTCTGTTGCCGCCCGAGTTGATGGACGGCTACATGGAGAGCGGCGATTTCAGGGCGGAGAAGGAGATGCTCCGTGCGATGGCAACCTTTCAACTGATCAACATCGACGAGTTCAACCGCTACTCGCGAGCGGATCAGGAAGGTATCATGAAGAACTTCATCCAGCGACCCGATATCCGTTTGCGGCAACCTTATCGGCAGTCATTCGAGGTGCTTCAGCGCCGTGCTTCGTTCGTTGCGACGTGCAATCCCGTCGAGGTGCTGGCCGACGAGACGGGCTCGCGCCGTTATATCTGCGTTCAGGTGACGGGCGTCGTCCGTCAGCTGGAAGATATCGATTACGACCAGCTCTATGCGCAGGCCGTCGATGAAATCGAAGCTCGCCGTCGGCAGGGCAAGGGCAATATGAAGGTGGTGGCGGGTCGCTGCTATTTCTCGAAGCAGGAGGAGGCTGCCATCGTGCGCAACAACCAACGCTTCATGCGTTCGAGCATAGCTGTGGAGCGCTTCAACCAACTGTTCGAACCCTTCGTGGGCAAGCGCGGCCGTCTGCCGTCGGGCGTCGAGAAGCTGACGCGCGACGAGATTTTCCAGCAGGTGGAACAAGGGTTACGCAAACCTCTTGGCGAACAGGAGCGTAAGAGCCTTTATCAGTACCTTAGAGATCTCTTTAAACAAGGTAGAATAACACGGAAAAAGGAAGGGAAAGGCGACCTATATCGCGTCAAAAGGCGCATTTAGGGTCGTTCAAATGCATATAAATGGCTTATTTGGCGCCAGAAATACAGCTTTTGCCCCCATTTAGACCTAGTTTTTCACCTATATAAAGACGCTATTTGCCCATTCTCACTTGTTTTTCACTTGGTTTACTATTTGATATTAAGTCGATTAAGTTGCTTTTAGTGAAATATTGATTTTAAACATTCACACATATATCATGATTCATCCAACTATCCCGTATAGCATACATCAAGACCCTCCTCGACAGGACGGGAGGGCAGGCGGCTACCACCTTAGGGTGCAGCGGCTGCATGACATGGATACCTTTGAACTGGCCGACGAGGCCGCTCGCAATAATAGTTTGTTCAAAGAAGGCACTATCGTGGGGGTGCTCACGGACCTTTCGACCTGGTTGGCTGACGCTCTCGCCAGCGGGCATGCTGTGACGCTGAACGGCATAGGCACGTTCACGCCGCATATTGAGGGGCGTGTCGAAGCAGGGCCAGACGGACTGAAGACGAAGGATCTGCGCATTGGTGACATTGTCTTCGCGCCTTCAGACCAACTGTTGGATCGCATCAACAAGATGGCTCACTTCAAGCGCCAGCTGCCTGTTCGTCGTACGGAGGTCACGGATGCCGAGGCCGACGCGTTCCTCGACGAACACTTCGCCACTCACGACTGCCTGCAACGTCGCCATGTGGAGCAGCACTTCGCCCTCTCGAAGCGCCGTGCGCTGAGGCTTATCGGGCGCCTCGTCAGCGATGGCCGTCTACGTCCAGCCCCCGGCACGACCGCCCGCACAGCCGCTTTTGTGAGGGGGTAGGCGTCTTTTTTGAGGTCTATATCATAAAAAATCATCAAAAGAACACGAACTATAAAGAATAATCAGTATCTTTGCACCCATAAGAACCATCTTTTACGTTAAAAATAAGAAACTGTTATGAAGAAAGTCCTTATTGTGTGGGCG
>CADCOX010000113.1 GCA_902803195.1 uncultured Bacteroidales bacterium | reverse complement strand
TTATGATGTGAAATCATCTAAAAAGGACCACTTTGGAGACGTTTTTGCCAAAAAACAAGCCAATCGCCGTTCGCAAAAGCCTCTTATCGTGGATTTAAATGTCTTTTCTACGAAAAGCCTATCTCTTGTTTAGTTTGACGTCCAAATCAACGGAGATTGACGTCTAGATTGACGAAGATTGGCGTCTAGATTGACGAAGATTGACGTCCAGATTGACGAAGATTGACGTCAAAAAAAAACATTCACGTCCTCTGAATATAAGACGTCAATCTACGTCAATCTTATCGTCAATCTACGATAATATTTTTTCAAGACTAAAAACAGCTAAACATTGACGAAGATTGACGTCCAGATTGATGAAGATTGACGTCTAGATTGACGGAGATTGACGTCCAAACCAACGGAGATTGACGTACAAATCAACGAAAATCAACAAAGATTGACGTCCAAACTAACGAAGATTGACGTCCGCCCATGCAGCTATTGATGTTTTTTGACGTCAATTATCGTCAATCGGAAGAGCAATCGGCGCCCTTCTTTTCGTCAAAAAAAAGACGTTTTGCGTCAGAAAGTTGACCGTTCTGCGTTCAAAGTGGAAAGTTTTGCGTACCTTTGCCCCCACTTATGATTGTTTGTATAGCAGAAAAACCTTCCGTAGCACGCGACATAGCCAACGTGCTGGGAGCCACCCACGACCGCGGCGGTTTCATCGAAGGGAATGGATATCAAGTGACTTGGACCTTCGGCCACCTATGCGAGCTGAAGGAGCCTGGTGAGTACTCTCCACTGTGGAAGACGTGGAGCCTCGCACAGCTGCCCATGATACCGCCCCGCTTTGGCATCAAGCTGAAAAAGGACCAGGGCGTAGAGAAGCAATTCGCCGTCATCGAGAAACTGATGCAAGCGGCCGACAGCATCATCAACTGCGGCGATGCCGGTCAGGAAGGCGAACTCATCCAACGATGGGTGATGCAGAAGGCGGGGGCCAGATGCCCCGTGCAACGCCTTTGGATCTCATCGCTCACAGAGGAGGCCATCCGCGAAGGCTTCCAAACGCTTAAGGATCAGAGCGAATACCAACGCCTTTACGAGGCTGGCCTGTGCCGCGCTATCGGCGACTGGACGTTAGGCATGAATGCCACGCGCCTCTACACCATCAAGTATGGCGTGAACCGACAAGTGCTGAGCATCGGTCGCGTACAGACTCCCACCTTGGCGCTGATTGTCAACCGCCAGCACGAGATTGACAATTTCAAGCCCGAGACCTACTGGGTGCTCACGACCATCTATCGCGACACGACCTTCACAGCCGTGATGGAAGAGGGCGACCGAGGCTTCAAGAACCAGGAGGACGGTGAGCGTGCACTCGAAGCCATCCGACCGCTGCCGTTCTCTGTGAAAAACGTTGAAAAGAAGAAAGGCAAGGAAGCCGCACCCCGACTTTTCGACCTCACCTCGCTGCAAGTGGAGTGCAACAAGAAGTTCGGCTACTCTGCCGACCTCACGCTGCAGCTCATACAGAGCCTCTACGAGAAGAAAGTGGCAACCTACCCTCGCGTCGACACGACATTCCTGCCCGATGATGTCTACCCCAAATGCCCTCAGATATTGGCCTCGATGACGCCTTACGCGGGCTTCATCCAACCCCTCATGGCTGATGGCAAGAAATTGCCGAAAAGCACTAAAGTATTTGACAACTCGAAGGTCACCGACCACCATGCTATCATCCCGACACCGGTGCCGGTGACGACAGCCGCCCTGACCGATATGGAGAAGCGGGTCTACGACCTCATTGCGCGCCGTTTCATCGGTGTTTTCTATCCCGAGTGCCAGTTCGAGCAGACCACAGTTTTGGGCGAGGTGCGTAGCGAAGGATTGCGTGCAGGTTCGTTCGACGACTTCATCCCCTTCAAGGCAACGGGCAAGCGCATCATCGACCCCGGCTGGCGTGTGCTTTGGGAGAAAAGACCGAGCTCCAACGCCTCAACGACCAAAGCCAAAGCCGAGGGCTCATCCGAGGGCGACTCCGCAGACGGCCAAGACGAGAAACCGCAGGATGAAGAACGCTCCCTGCCTGCTTTCCGCAAAGGAGAGAGTGGTCCTCACACGCCAAATCTTGCCGAGAAACAGACAACCCCGCCCAAACCCTACACGGAGGCCACCCTCTTACGAGCGATGGAGACCGCGGGTAAACTGGTCGAGGACGACGAACTACGCGACGCGCTCAAGGAGAATGGAATCGGCCGTCCCTCGACACGCGCAGCCATCATCGAGACCCTGTTCAAGCGTGGCTACATCCGACGCGTCCGCAAGAGCCTGGCACCTACGCCAACGGGCATCGAGCTCATCGGCCTCATCCGCGAGGAATTGCTCAAAAGCGCCGAACTCACCGGCATTTGGGAAAAGAAACTTCGCCAGATAGAACGCAACGAATACGACGCAGCCACCTTCATCGTCGAACTGAAACAAATGGTCACGGACCTCGTGCTCGAAGTGATGCGCGACAATTCCAATCGACGTGTGCCGGCAGCACAATAAGCAAGGCTGCACAATAAATAATAAGGTATGCGCGTTATATAAAAGAAGTTCTTCGCAGGGCAAAGCGAGCCCGAGCGGACGAACCGGTATGCAAATAAAGGATTGAGACATTGCGAAAGTCAGTTCTAAAGAACATATCCATGCAAATGGCTAATGGGTACAAGGCAAGAAGACGTTGCCTTGTGCTTGTCCTTTCCATGTTTCAGCTTTTCATCCTTTCAACGTTATTCCTCTCCTGCAATGCAGAGAGTGCCCTGAAGAAAGGCGACCAGTTCTATGCGCTTGGCGAGTATTACGATGCTGCCGCAGAGTACCGGACTGCCTACGGAAAAACTCCCATGAAACTGCGCGACAAACGTGGTGAGCGTGCCTTCAAGATGGCCGACTGCTATCGTCGCATCAACTATACGGCCAAAGCAATCGGGGCCTATCAGAATGGCATCCGCTATACTGAAAAAGCCATGTCCGACCGCAAGAAACTGCAGGAGGCCAAAGAGAAGGAACTGGAGCGCAAGCAGGAACGGAAGCAGAACGTGAAAGCCTCTGCCAGAACTGCGACCAAAGCCCCCCGAAGCGGAGCCAAGCGTGAACTGGAAGCCGAACCGCTACCAGATCTTTCGACCAAGGCAGGGCGAAAACTAGCGAAAGAGCAGGCTAAGACAGAGAAACTCTTGGAAAAACAAGCCGAAAAAGCGGAACGAGAAAGGGAAAAAACGGAAATCAAAGCCGAGAAAGCGCAAGCCAAAGCCGAGAAAGCACAAGCCAAGGCTGAGAAATCCAAGAGTCGACGCCAACGCAAAGGTCGTAGCCGTCGTGATGATTCGCTGACCGACCAATCGCTCGACCCACAGGATTCACTCGCTGAAGTGTCAATCCTACAAGCCACCCTACAACTGGCACGCCTACAGCACAAGAATGGCGACTACAAGAATGCCATCAAGAACTACGAGCAATACATCGAGGACGCCCGCGTACTCTACCCACTCTACCCATCAGTCTGCACGCCTCAGAACGACACCCTAGCTATGAATGGGCTCATCGGTGCACGGCGAGCGCCCACGACCAAGAAGCGCGGTTCGCTCTACACGGTGAAGAAAGAGCCATTGCTCAACTCGCGCCGTTCTGACTTCTCACCAGCCTTGCTCGGCGATGATTCCGAGATGCTCTATTGGACCAGCACCCGCCCGCAGGCTACTGGCGACGACGTCAGCGGCATCACGGGCACCAAGTACGCTGACATCTTCTGGACAAAGAAGGACGACAAAGGCAAATGGGCAACCCCTGAAAAGGTGGAAGGCGAACTCAACAGCGAACTCGAGGAGGGCGTGTGCAGTTTCTCGCCCGATGGCAAGACCATGTACCTCACCCGTTGCATCACCGATCCCGACTACCCACGCTATGCCAAGATCTTCACCTCGCAACGTAGCGATGCCTCATGGTCGAAACCACAGGAACTGAAGTTCTCCAAAGATACGCTTTCTGCCTTTGCTCATCCCGCCATGTCGCCCGATGGCGAATGGCTGTATTTCGTCAGCGACATGCCTGGCGGTCATGGCGGCAAAGACATTTGGCGTATCAGCATCGAGGGCAAAGTGCTAGGTGGTGCGGAATGTCTGCCAGCACCCATCAACACGCCTGGCGACGAGATGTTCCCGACGTTCCGCCCTAACGGAGACCTCTATTTCTCCAGCGATGGCCACTCGGGGATGGGCGGTTTGGACCTCTTCATGGCTCGCCAGGATAGCGTCACCCACACCTGGTCGATTACTCACCTGCCCTCGCCCATGAACTCGCAAGGCGACGACTTCGGCATGACGTTCGAGGGTCCTCACAATCGTGGTTACTTCTCAACCAACAGAGGCGATGCCCGCGGTTGGGACCACCTGATGAGCTTCGAGTGCCCCGAGGTGACACAAACCGTACGCGGTTGGGTCTACGAGAAGGATGGTTACGAACTGCCTGCAGGTCTCGTCTACATGATTGGCAACGACGGCACGAACCAGAAACTCAGCGTACGTGGCGACGGTTCATTCGAAGTCACCGTCCAACCGCATGTTGAATACCTCTTCCTCGGCACCTGTAAGGGCTATCTCAATCACGTCGAAGAACTTACCGTGGACACCTCCAGCATCAGCCGCGAATACGTCCTGCAATTCCCCCTTGCCAGCATCACAGCACCCGTGCTTGTGCGCAACGTCTTCTATGAATTCGACAGCGCAGCACTCACCGACGATAGCACAGCAGCCCTCGACAGCCTCACGGCCTTGCTCAACGAGAATCCCAACGTGACGATCGAGCTCAGCGCCCACTGCGACTACCGAGGCAACGACCAGTACAACGAACGGCTCTCTCAACGTCGTGCAGAGAGCGTCGTCCGCTACCTGATCGAACATGGGATTGCCTCCGACCGCCTGACGCCTAAGGGCTATGGCGAGAACCGTCCGAAGGTGGTCAAGCGTCGCATTGCCGAGCAGTATGAGTTCCTACACGAAGGCGACACCCTCACCGAAGCGTTCATCCGTGCACTGCCTAACGACAGCATGCAGGAAGCCTGCAACGCCCTGAACCGACGCACAGAGTTCCGCGTACTGCGCACTACTTATGGTCTCTTCGACCAATTGAAATCCAAGACGCAAGCCAAGGATGCGAAAAAGGAGACAGAAGAGCAAGGCGACAGCGAGGAGACTGAGGCAGAGGAGGCCAATGCCGACGAGGAGCACGCGAAGGAAGAGACGGCAAGCGCTAACGATCATCGCGGACAGGAGGACGAGGTCGAAGTCGATCCCGATGACGACTTTATCCCATAGCACTTCTACTATCACACTCAACCATTATTTTTAATCAAGGGAAATACAAGGGCACAATTGTGCTCTTGTAAATGAATGTGTAGTTCAGGAAACAGGAAAGTCCATACATTTAAGACTATTTGTAGAGAGTCCCCTAAAAAAATTGAGCCTCAAAGAAGAAAAAATTGAAAATTACAAGCACGGAATCGAAAAGAATTTGTACCTTTGCAGCCGTTAAACCAATCCATCAATCCGAAATGGACGATTATCACCAACGTAACAACATGAATTGAGGCTCCTGAGGTTCGCATCGCATAGCGGGCTTCGAGGCTTGCCCGCAAACATTTCTTCTGACTATGCGAACATTCTGGAACACCAATCGTGGTCTGCACACGTTGGACCAATGGACACCCAACTGCTGGGTCCAAGTCACTTGTCCCACTCAGGACGACGCACAGTACCTGCAACAGGAACTGCACATCCCCGATTACTTTCTCGACGACATCGCCGATACTGAAGAGCGCGCACGCTATGACTATGACGATGGCTGGATTCTGATCATCCTGCGCATCCCTTATGTCAAAGAGGTCAAGTCGCGCACGCCCTATACGACTATTCCCCTGGGCATCATCCTCAAGGATGACATCTGCATCACCGTCTGCAACTTCGAGACCAACCTGATGATAGACTTTGTCACCTACCAGCAACGGCGAGGCGTCGGTTTCACGGATTCGGTCGACATGGTCTTCCGTCTCTTCCTCTCGACAGCTGTGTGGTACCTCAAGCGACTAAAGCAGATCAACGCACGCATCGAAGCCGCCAAGCTTCACCTCGACCGCAAAGTGGACAACGTCGACCTTATCGCGCTCTCTCGCCTGCAGGACTCGCTCACTTACTTTGCGACATCCATTCGTGGCAACGAGACATTGCTCTCAAAACTGAAATTCAAACTGCCCGTCGACGAACTGGACGCCGACCTCATCGAGGACGTCAGCATTGAGATGAATCAGGCGCGTGAGATGACGGGTATCTACTCCAACATTCTCGAGTCGACCATGGACACCTACGCCAATATCATCAACAACAACATGTCGACGGTCATGAAGACGCTGACTCTCGTTTCCATGTTCCTGATGGTACCG
>CADCOX010000112.1 GCA_902803195.1 uncultured Bacteroidales bacterium | reverse complement strand
TCAATCTGCTGACGGACGCTCTCGCTGTGGATGGCCTCATAGACTTTTTTGACGAAGTCGGGATTCATGCCGCAGAGGGCGCCCTGAGCACCTCGCTTGTCGAGGATTTCGCTGTAGCGAGTGGTCTGGAGAACAGTCATATTGTGCAGCTTCTTGTACTCCGCAATCTCACGGCTGATGCGCATGCGCTTGGTGAGCAGGTCCATGAGTGAGTTGTCCAATTCGTCAATCTGCTTGCGCAGTTGGCTAATGCTCTCAGTGGCCTCTACGCTATCGCGGATGACGAGTCGGTCGAGGATGAAGTCGAGCACCTCGGGCAGCACCTGTTGCTTGGCATCGCTCCACGCGCAGTCGGGGTTGCAGTGGCTTTCGATCATCAGTCCGTCGAAGCCTAGGTCCATCGCCTGCTGCGAGATAGGCGCTATCAGGTCGCGTCGTCCTCCCATATGGCTGGGGTCGGTGATGATGGTCAAGGCGGGGAAGCGGCGCTTCAGTTCAATGGGCAGATGCCACATCGGGGGATTGCGGTAGAGTTTCTGGTCTACGCTCGAGAAGCCGCGGTGGATGGCACCGAGTCGACGGATGCCGGCATTATTGATGCGCTGCAGGGCGCCTGTCCACAGTTCGATGTCGGGGTTCACCGGATTCTTGACGAACACGGGTACGTCCACGCCTCGCAAAGCGTCGGCAATAGCTTGGACCGAGAAGGGATTGGCACTCGTGCGTGCACCAATCCAAAGGATGTCTATGCCTGCTTCCAACGCCGCCTCGACGTGCTCGGGTGTCGCCACTTCGGTGGCGATGAGCAAGCCTGTCTCGGCTTTCACGCGTTGCAGCCAAGGCAGGGCGGGTTTGCCTTTTCCCTCGAAACCGCCTGGCTTCGTACGAGGCTTCCAAACTCCAGCGCGGAAGATCTTAATGCCGTTGTTGGCCAGCTGGCGGGCGGTGTCCATGACTTGCTCCTCAGTCTCGGCTGAGCAGGGGCCGGCAATCACCAATGGACGTCGTTGTTCAATACCCGGAAGGGCGAGAGGGGATAGTTCTAATTCGTATTCCATATTCGGATGATTAATGATGAATATTCAATTGTGCGATTCTTTTTAGCGCTTCACGCATCTGTTCGTCCTTGGCGCAAAGCGAGATGCGGACATAGCGGCTTCCATTGCTTCCGAAGATGAAGCCAGGGGCGATGAAGACGCGTGCCTCGTGCAAGACGCGTTCGGTGAGGTCCTCGACGTCGGGAATCGAGTCGGGGATACGTCCCCAGAGGAACATACCTGTCTGGGTAGGGTCGAAACTGCATCCCAATGCCGTCATGATTTGCTCGGCAATGAGGCGGCGTGAGGCGTAGACGCGTACGTTGGCTTGCTCGTGCCACTCGTCCTCGTTATGGGTGAGCGCTTCGGCAGCGGCCAGTTGCATGGCGCGGAAGGTGCCGCTGTCGATATTGGTCTTCACCTTCAAAATCCAGCGGATGAACTCGGCATTCGTTGAGAGCATGCCTACACGCCACCCCGGCATATTATGGCTCTTCGACATCGAGTTGAACTCGATGCAGCAGTCCTTGGCACCGGGGACCTGTAGGATGCTGAGCCGTTCTCCGTCGTTGAGGATGAAGCTATAGGGGTTGTCGTTGACGATGACGATACCGTGCTTTTGTGCGAAAGCCACGAGCCGTTCGTACGTCTCGCGCCGAGCACGAGCTCCTGTCGGCATGTGCGGGTAGTTGGTCCACATCAACTTGACGCGCGAAAGGTCCATCCGTTCCAACTGCTCGAAATCGGGCTGCCAACCGCCGGCTTCGGTCAAGTCGTAGTTCACCACCTCGGCGCCGAGCAGGCGCGAGAGTGCGGTATAAGTGGGATAGCCTGGGTTAGGCACGAGCACCTGCTCGCCGGGGTTAACCAATGCCAGTGTCACGTGCAGGATCCCTTCCTTCGAACCGATGAGGGGTTGTATCTCGGTCATGGGGTCGAGTGTGACGCCGTACCAACGTTTGTAGAAGGCAGCCATGGCCCGCTTCAGTTCGGGCGTACCCACCGTGGGTTGATAGCCGTGGCCATTGGGCTTGCGAGCCTCATCGCACAGCACTTCGATGGTTCGTTTTGATGGCGGCATGTCGGGACTGCCGATGGCCAGCGAGATGATATCCTGTCCTTCGGCATTCAGCTGCGCTACCTCCTTCAGTTTGCGCGAAAAATAGTATTCCTGCACCAGCGACAGACGATCGGCAGGTTTAAATGTGTTCTTTTCCATGTTTGTATTCTCCGAGGATTTTTAAGTCAGAAGTGAGCGGACGTATTGCATCGATGCCTTGCGAGTAGCGAGTGTAGTCGCTGAACTGTACGTCGACGTAGAACAGGTATTCCCACTCGCGGCCGATGATGGGCAGCGACTGAATCTTCGTCAGATTCAATTTGTAGAAAGAAAGTACGGAGAGGACGTGTGAGAGCGAGCCCTCCTCGTGAGGTAATGAAAAGACGATGCTGGCTTTGTCCGTTGTGAGAATGTTTCTAAGTAGATTCGCGCGCGCAGGCGAGGCAACAACCAGGAAGCGCGTGAAGTTGTGCTTGTTGGTCTCGATGCCCTGCTCCAGCACTTTGAGACCGTACATCTGTGCGAGGGCTGCCGAGCCGATGGCGGCGTGATGCCGATGCTGTCCTTGTGCGATGGTGCGAGCCGCTCCGGCCGTGTCCGAAGCTTCGACCACTTTCAGAGAGGGATGCTGTCCGAGGAAGTCGCGGCATTGCATGAGCGCTACGGGGTGGGAGTGCACTTCTTGGATGTCGTCCCAGTCGTCGTCGGGCAGGCAGAGCAACGAATGCTTGATGCGCAGCTTGTGTTCGCCTACGATGGTGGCGCCCGAGTCGCGAAGCAGTTCATAGTTGTGCAGCAGCGAACCTGCGATGGTGTTCTCGATAGCCACCAGCCCGATGGCCGTAGGGTCGTCGCGCAGCGTGGTGAACACCTGTTCGAAGGTCGAGCAGCAGATGAGCCCAATCTCTTCGTTCTCGAAGAACTGATGGGCAGCGATGTCGTGGAAACTGCCCTCTATGCCTTGGATGGCTATTCGCTTCATATCTTTAATGTTTTAACTCCTCGCTCGTTGCCGGCGACGATTCTTGATGGTTCTAACTCATGCCCTTTGCATTCGACAAGCTCATGCCCCAGCGTAATGCCGCGAGCGTTTGCGAAGGACGCATAGTCTCAAAAGAAAGCCCCGCCTCTGGTGTGAAGCGGGACCTTTATGATGACGATTCTCAATTTCAATTTCCAATTGTCAATTGACGCACGGCCTACCGCTTCACCCCTG
>CADCOX010000111.1 GCA_902803195.1 uncultured Bacteroidales bacterium | reverse complement strand
GGGCAAGCTGCTCTGCATGGACGTCATCGACGACCTGCTTCACGATGACTTCATCATCGAGCAGGCGCAGATGCGCTACACGCTGGCCACGAAGTCCACTGTCATGGAGGGCCTCTTCCAGCGCAAGCACAACGGCAAGAACGCCTTCCTGCCCGACGATGGCGGCGAGCCTGTGCTTGTGGCTGAGCGCAACTCCCTCCATGCCATGGACGGCGACCGCGTGCGCATTCAGATGATGGCCCGTCGCCGAGGACATGTCCGCGAGGCGCAGGTCACGGCCATCCTCGAGCGCGCCGACAAGTCGTTCGTGGGACGTCTCAGCGTGCGGCGCGACTTCGCTTTCCTCCTCACCGAGGACCGCACTCTCTCCAACGACATCTTCATCCCCAAGAACATGCTCCATGGCGGTCGCGATGGCGACAAAGTCATCGTGAAGATTGTCGAGTGGCCCGATGGCTCGAAGAACCCCATCGGCCGCGTCGTCGAGGTGCTCGGACAGGCCGGCGAGAACGAGACCGAGATGCATGCCATCCTCGCGGAATTCGGGCTCCCCTACACTTACCCGCGTGCCGTCGAGGAGGCGGCCAATCGCATCGATGCCACCATCACCCCTGCCGACCTCGCTGGGCGCGAGGACCTGCGCGACACCCTCACCTTCACCATCGACCCGCGCGATGCCAAGGACTTCGACGATGCGCTCAGCTTCAGGGAAATCGCAAATGAGAAATCTTCAAATGGTAAGTGCTATGAGGTTGGCGTCCACATCGCCGACGTTTCCCATTACGTCACCGAAGGCTCCATCATCGACAAGGAAGCCCTCAAGCGCGGCACTAGCGTCTACCTCGTCGATCGTACCATCCCCATGCTGCCCGAGCGCCTCTGCAACAACATCTGTTCCTTGCGTCCCGACGAGGACAAGCTCACCTACAGCGTCATCTTCGAACTCAACGAACGCGCCGAAGTCCGCCGCTGGCGCCTCGCACATACCGTCACGCGCAGCGACCGGCGCTTCACTTACGAAGAGGTACAGGCGCTCCTCGAGGCTCGTCACGAAGCCAGCGAGGAAGACTACCATGCCCCGGGTGACCACTCGCCACTGCCTGGCGCCGAGTTCGAGGGCGACAAAGCGCTCGCCCTGCGCCCCGTCGAGGATTTTGCCGATGCCCTCATCACCCTCAATCGCCTCGCCAAGCTCCTCCGTCAGCGCCGTTTCGCAGCAGGAGCCGTCGACTTCGACCGTCCCGAAGTACGCTTCGACATCGACGAGAAAGGGCATCCCATCGGTACCTACTACAAGGTCGCTAAGGATGCCAACAAGCTCATCGAGGAGTTCATGCTGCTGGCCAACCGCACTGTCGCCGAGAGCATCGGACGCGTGCCTAAGGGCAAGAAAGCCAAGGTGCTGCCCTACCGCATCCACGAGCAGCCCGACCCCGACAAGCTGCTCAACCTCTCGCAGTTCGTTGCCAAATTCGGACGCCGCCTCAAGACCACCGGCAGTCGGCAGGAGATTTCGAAGAACCTCAATCGCCTCCTCCACGACGTCCATGGGCAGAAGGAGCAGAATCTCGTCGAGATGGTAGCCCTGCGCGCTATGATGAAGGCCAAGTATTCCACCATCAACATCGGGCACTACGGCCTCGCCTTCGACTACTACACCCATTTCACCTCGCCCATTCGTCGCTATCCCGACCTTATGGTTCATCGCCTCCTCACCCGCTATGCCGATGGAGGACGCTCCGCCAATCAGGACAAATACGAAGCCCTCTGCGAGCAGAGCTCCGACATGGAGCAGACGGCAGCCCTCGCCGAGCGCGCCAGCATCAAGTACAAGCAGGTGGAATTCATGGCCGACAAGATAGGGCAGCAGTTCGACGGCATCATCTCGGGCATCAACGAGTTTGGCATCTACGTCGAGCTCAACGACTCCAAGTGCGAAGGAATGGTACCTCTGCGCGACCTGGCCGATGACTACTACGATTTCGACGAGCGCAACTACCAGCTCCTCGGGCGCCGCCGCCATCGCCGCTACACCCTCGGCGACCCTATCCGCATCACTGTCGCCCGCGCCAACCTCGACAAAAAACAGCTCGACTTCGCCATCGCTCCCGATTGAGTGTCTTAACGAGAGGCGCTAATCTATCAGTTGGTACACTCTTAATGTATCACCTCTCGTTGGCTCTGCGTATGAGGGTGATACCGTCTCCTTCCAATCGCTGCGCTTGGGTCGCTTACTCTCTCAGGGTTGTCTCACCGTTGATACACGTCCGTCTCACCGGTGAGACAACCTTATACGTATATACGTAAAGGCTGTAGCGAATATAGGCAAAGGCTGCTGCGAATATAGGCAAAGGCTGCTGCGAATATAGGCAAAGGCTGCTACCTTTCGTGTTTTTCGTGTTTTTCGATGTTCTTCTTTTTCTTCTTCTTTTCGGTGTCCTTCTTCTTTTTTTTCGATGTTTACGGAATCAATGAAGTTGGTTCCGTGATTATGTGCGAATGAATGAAGAACGCGCGATTCGCTGAGGCACTATAGAAAAAGAGTGTCCCCGCTGTCGGACTGCAAGAGTGGACGGCGGGGACGAGTTATAAAAAGGAGAGTAAAGTGCTGATGTGGGAGGGCTTATACCTCTGTGCCGAGGATGCGGCGGGCACTGACGTAGCGGCGAGTCCAGTAGCTGTCGGACGAGGAGTCGATGCGTACGCCCCTCGAGGTGCTGGCGTGAATGAACTGGAAGGTGCCGTCGGCTTCGACGTCGGTGACGATACCTACATGGTTGACGCCGCGTCCGCCACGGCCGAAGAAGACGAGGTCGCCGGGCTGGAGGTCGGTGCGGCGGCGTACGGCTTCGCCTTGGGTGACCTGCTCGCGCGAGGAGCGCTTCAGGGTGATGCCGAGGCGTGCGAAGACGTAGCTGGTGAAGCCCGAGCAATCGAAGGCTTTAGGGCCGCTGCTGCCGATGGAGTAGCGGGCTCCGATGTGGCGCTTGGCGGCGGAGATGAGATCGCTGGCGATGCCGTTGAGGACGATGTTGTCGGCGATGCTGGTAGCTGCGAGGGTGTTGTCTGTTTTCGTCTCGATAGCGGCGGAGAGGGGTTCGATGACCTCGGCCAGGCGCGACTGCACGGTCGACTGTACGACCAAGAGGTCGGGCTTGGGCTCGACTGTGCGATGACGGATGGGGGTGTTTGCGAAGCTGAAGGTGCTCAGGCAAAACAGCAGACAAATGGCTTTCTTACTCATGTCTTTTCGGTAAAGTTGTGGCCTCGTCGCGAGGCGGGGTTATTTAACGTTGACGAAAACTATCGTTTGGGTTCGCTGCGGCGAAGGACTCGACCGAAGGACGCTTCTTGGAGTAGCGAGCGTCAGCCTTAGGCTGCCGAGCAGACTCTTGAAGAAATCGAGCAAATGTCACAAAACAAGCAAGCATTTGGCGCCAAGCGCCCATGAATTTTCGTTTGATTTTGATTCAGATTTGCTTTATTCCTGCGCGAAGCGCATCCTCGTTTTCGTTTACGTCAGAGTTCGTTTCCGTAGACGTTTACGTGGACGTTCACGTCAATTCGGGCGCAAAGGTACGAAAAAATCGGGAATTTGCAAAACTTTTATGAGGGAATTGGTGGTTGTTAACAAAATTAAGTGTATTTTTGCCACGAAATTTAAACAAAACCGTTAAATGTTCCGTCGAATAGTCCTTTTTGGGGTCATTCTCATGCTGTTGCCTATCGCGACGAAGGCGCAGGAGTGGATGGTTGTACACCGTCAAGCGCTGGATGCGCAGTGGTCGTTGCCTATCGCAGTGGACAGTGTGTTGCGCGGCACGCTGACGGCCGACGGCAGCCAGTTGCTCATCACGCAGCGCGATGGCTTCGTGGTGCCGATGGACAAGGAGGACGTGGACAGCCTGACGCTGGATGACCTGGCGGAGGGCGAGGCGAAGGACAAGTACCAGGTGTTTCAGCTCTTCGTCTACACGGAGGACGGACGCGACATCGTCTCGCGCGAGGAATATATCCCCTGCTACATAGGCTTGAACGGCGCTGGCAGTTATGGCAGTCGCTGGGCACATGCCGGCATTCGCGGGCGTGGCAACTCGACCTTCCTCTGGTACGACAAGAAGCCCTATCGCATCAAGCTCGACAAGAAGCAGAAGATGCTGGGCTTGGATAGGGCCAAGTCGTGGGTGTTGCTGGCCAACTTTCGCGACATTACGGACATGATGAACACCTACGGTTTTGAGCTAGGACGTATGATGGGTCTGCCCTATACCAATCATACGCGCTATGTGGAATTGTTTGTGAACAACAACTACCTCGGCCTCTATCAGCTGACGGAACAGGTGCAGCAGGGCGAGAACCGCGTAGCAGTCTCCGACGAGCGTGGCATCCTGCTGACGCTTGACGTGGACGACGGACCTAACGAAGCGCCGTCGGCGACAAACAACTTCTGGACGAAGGGCTACAACATGCCTGCCGCCGTGAAATACCCCGACGACGAACTACTCACAGACGCCCGACTCGACAGCATACGCAATGTGTTCGGGCAGTTGGAGGCCGCCATCAAGGCCAAGGACTACGCCAAGGCGTCGACGCTCCTGGACATGGAGTCGATGGCACGCTACCTCATCATCCAGGAGTTGGTGTACAACGTCGAGTTGTCGGCGCCGCGCAGTGTTTTTCTGCACAAGGACGGCGACGGGCCGTGGGTGTTGGGGCCGCTATGGGACTTCGACGCGGGCTTCGACTTCGACTGGAGCAATATGTACGCGGGCCATACGTTCTTCAGCAACTACCGCGAGACGGTGATGGGTACGAACCCTGTGCGCCGCAATGGCAACTACTCCTATGTGCCGCAGTTCTTCACCGACCTGTTCGGCACGCGTGAGTTTGTGGAGCTATACAAACAGACGTGGGCGATGTATGCCGACTCCATCGTCTCGCGTCCGTGGGCCGAGGTGGAGCGTTATGTCGACGGCCTGCGTCGGGGCGCCATCCAGCGCGAGGAACAGCAGTGGCGCATCCGCGGAAAGAGTTTCGACACGGAACTGCAGAAGATGCATGTATGGTTGGAGAACCGTGCTCGTTTCTTGGACGACCTGGTCAAGAACATACCTGTGCCGGAGGACGTCAAGCCCATCGTCGACGAGCAGGTGTGCGGCACCATCAACCAGCATGTGACGATGAACTACTGGAACGGCTACCACCAGAACACGCAGGTGAAGGTCAATCGCGCTCGCGTGCTGGAGTTGTTGGGTGTCGACGACAGCAGCTTCGAGGAGAACCTGATGACCATTGTGCCGCTGAAGACCGATGGCACCGAGGGTCAGAACGGCACCAACGGCGTCTTCGGCGGGTGGTTTGGTGCCAACGGCAACCCGGGCGCCTACGCGCAGGGGCATGTCTATATAGAAGTCTTCGACGACCTGTTCAACTGGGACTGCGGACTCTATCAGGAGAACTGCTACGACGAGGAACATACAGTGGTGATGCAATACCAATACCCCGTCAACGGTAAACGGCTCAAGGTGAATGTGCGCGTTCACTTCACTATCACCAGCGGATGGTGGTGAAAAGAGGAAGTTGAAAAGTTCTTGAAGTGTCAAGCGGCCAAAGGCCGAGCGGAAAGGTTCTTCGCAGAGCGAAGCGACCAAAGGTCGAGCGGAAAGGTTGAAGGGTTGAGAAGTTCTTCGAAATATCGAAATATCGAAATAACGAAATATCGAAATATCGAAATATCGAAGCGGCAAAGCCGAGCGGAAATGTTCTTCGATGTTCCTCTGAAAAACAATATCGTTAAAATACACGGGTCACTTCGGCGACCGAATGACATAAAGAGCAGAAAGGCCTCGAAAGGAGAGGCTGAAAGAAGACAGAAATCATTACGATAAACAATAAACCATAAAACCTCTAAACAAACTCAAAAGAAAATGAAACTGAAACAGATTCTCATGACGGCCGTTCTCGGTCTTTGCGCCTTGCAGGCAGCAGCCCAGGACATGAGCCAGTTGATGCAGCCTCTGCCCGTTGACCCGAAGGTGCGCGTGGGCCACCTCGACAACGGACTGACCTACTACATCCGTCACAACGAAGAGCCTAAGAACCAGGCTTTCTTCTACATCGCCCAGAAGGTGGGTTCCATTCAGGAGGAGGAGAGCCAGCGCGGCCTCGCACACTTCCTGGAGCACATGTGCTTCAACGGTACCACCCACTTCCCCGACAGCTCGCTCATCGAGTACCTCGAGGGTATCGGCGTGAAATTCGGTGCTCAGCTCAACGCCTACACCAGCGTTGAGGAGACCGTATACAATATTGATAACGTACCAGCACGCGAGGGTGCTATCGACTCTTGCCTCCTGATCTTGCACGACTGGAGTCACGACCTGACGCTCGACGGCAAGGAGATTGACAAGGAGCGCGGCGTCATCCATGGCGAATGGCGCATGCGCAACACGGGCTTCACCCGCATCCTGGTCAAGCACCTCGAGGAACTGATGTCCGGCAGCCGCTACGGCCGTCGCTTCCCCATCGGATTGATGGAGGTGGTAGACGAGTGCCCCTACGACACACTCCGCGCTTACTACCACAAGTGGTATCGTCCTGACCTGCAGGGCATCATCGTCGTCGGCGACATCGATGTCGACCAGGTCGAAGGCAAGATCAAGAACCTGTTCGGTCCCATCACCGTAAAGCAGCCCGTTGCCAAGCGTGAGTTCTACAGTGTCCCCGACAACACCGAGGCTGTTGTCGTCAGCGACAGCGACCCCGAGGTGACCTCGCAGGTCGTCATGATCTCGATGAAGCATCCCGCCATCCCCGACAGCATGCGCAATACGTTGCCCATCTACCTGGCCGAGAACATCATCGGGACGGCCAATAGCGTACTCAACCAGCGTCTGCATGAGCTCTCGCTGAAGGCCGACTGCCCGTTCCAGGGTGCCAGCGTCGGCGATGGCGAGTTCCTGCTCTCATCGAAGGTCACGGGGGCGTTCAACGTAGAGATCATGCCGAAGGAAGGTCGCGTCGAAGAAGCCATCAAAGCCGTGATGGAGGAAGTCTATCGCGTCGATGAGTTCGGCTTCACCAAGGGCGAGATTGACCGCGCCGTGCTGAACAAGCTCTCCGGCATGGAGCAGCTCTTCAACAACCGCGAAAAGCAGCGCAGCATCAACTACGCTCACGAATACTACCGCTCGTTCCTCAACAACGAGCCTATCCCCGGCATCGAGACCGAGTACCAGATGCTGAAGCAGGTGTATCCGCAGATTCCTGCCGAAGCCTTCAGCCAGACGATCCAGCAGTACATCAGCCGCTCCGACACCAACCTGGTCGTCCTCTCGCTCAATCCCGAGAAGGAAGGCCTCGCCATCCCGACGAAGGACCAGCTGCTCGGCGCCATACACGCTGCCCAGCAGTCGCAGCTCACCGCTTGGGTGGACAACGTCAAGACCGGTCCGCTGATTGAGAACCTGCCGAAGGCCGGTAAGGTCAAGAAAGAGGCTGCAGGCCCCTGCGACTCTAAGGTGCTGACCCTCTCGAATGGCGTAAAGGTCATCATGAAGCAGACCGACTTCAAGGACGACGAGATCCGCATGATGGCATGGAGCGATGGCGGTGTAGGTCGTTATCCCGTCAGCGAGCGTATCAACCTCGAAGCCTTCGACGGCGTGATGGGTCGCTCCAAGATTGGCGGCTTCACCTCCACCGAACTCACCAAGGCCCTCGCAGGCAAGAACGTCAGCAGCTCGGCCAACGTAAGCCTGCGCGAGGAGAACTTCAGCGGTTTCTCGTCGAAGAAGGATATCCAGACGCTCTTCGAGCTCATCTACATGACCTTCCAGCCGCGCGAGAAGGACGAGGAGTCCGTGGCTTCCTACCTGGCCAGCCTGCGCGAGGAACTCCGCAACAAGGACCTCAACCCGATGTCGAGCCTGCAAGACTCCATCCAGGCTACTCTCTATGGTCATAATCCTCGCCTGAAGCCCATGACAGAGGCCGAGGTGGACCAGGTCAACTACGATCGCATCCTCGAGATTTGGAAGGACCGCTTCGCCGATGCTTCCGACTTCACCTTCATCTTCCTCGGCAACATCGACGAGCAGCAGATCCGCGAGCTCTCCGCTCAGTATCTGGCTACCCTGCCCAAGGTGAAGCGTAAGGACAAGCCCGTCGATCCAGGTCTGAACTTCGTCACGGGCGACGTCACCAATCGTTACAAGAAGAAGATGCAGACTCCGCAGAGCTTCATCGTCTGCGCTTGGACGGGCGACACCGAGATGACTGTTCGCAACACAGCCCTCATGACCATCCTCGGCAACTGCGTTGCTGAGCAATACCTCAAGAAGATTCGCGAGGAACTCGGTGCAGCTTATACGACCAGCGCTCAGGGTATGGTCACTCGCGGTAGCGACGACCGTCCACGCTATGTCCTTCAGGCAGCCTTCCCCTTGAAGCCTGAGATGACTGACACTTGCTTGCAGATTGTACAGGATGTCTTCATGGATGCCGCTGAGAACGGCGTCAGCGAGGAGAGCGTCAACAAGGCCAAGGAGTATCTGCTGAAGACCTTCAAGCAGAACCAACGCGAGAATGGCTTCTGGATGAACCGCATCGCCAGCATCGTCCGCCGCAACTACGACCCCGCCGAGAACTACGAGCAGATCGTCGGCGCCATTACTCCTTCCAACGTAAAGCAGATGGCCACCACCATTATGGCTGAGGGCAACCGCGTCCGCGTCATCATGGAGCCCGAACAGGAGTGAGGTGGGGAAGTTGAAAAGTTGAAATGTTGAAAGGTTGAGACGTTGAGACGTTGAAATGTTGAAGCGTTGAAGCGTTGAAAAGCTTTTCGAAGTGTTCTATGACAAGCGCTCGTCAGTAATGGCGAGCGCTTTTTTGTTGGGATGAATAATCGACGGGCAATGGGGCGGGGGAGGAGGCCCTCTCGGCGACTGAATCGCCGAGCGATATCAAGCGTTCGCTCGGCATCCCGAAGGGTGACGCTTGACACTTCAAGAATCTTCGTTCACTCGTGCGTGTAAGTTGATGAGAAGGGAGACGCTTATTCTTTTTTCGTCTAAAAGTTTTGTGCGTGCGAGAAAAACACTTAACTTTGCACCAACAAAAGCTAACTAACAACTGTTCATGGATATGAAATCAATCTTCTTGCGAGTACTTCTTGCGGCAAGTGTCATAGCTGCTGCGCTCCCTGCCTTGGCGCAGAACACGCGTCAGCCGCTTCACACAATGACGACGGCCGTCCGCTGCTCCTATGCTGAGGCGGGACATACTACGGCAGCCATCAACGACGGCCTTTCGACCACGGGCTCCAGCTATTGGAGCAGCTATCGGGGGCGCGACAGCTTTGGCGAGTTGGCCTATGTCGAATACAACTGGTCGGAGCGTTGCACCATCAGCCGCACTACGGTGAAATGGAAGGAGAGCGGCGACAGTCTGGCCATTCCCAGCGAGGCCTACCTGATGACTTGGGACGGACACGCCTGGCAACGCGCCGTGGACATCAGCGAACCGAATGCCGCAAGCGTCTCGACCAATTCGGGACTCGAGCTGACCACCAACCGCCTGCGCCTCTACATGCGCAGCGATGCGGCTTGCGGCATCTTGGAGTTCACGGTGCAGGGCTATCCGCTCGAGGGTTGTGCGGCTGCGCGTCTGAAGGCCGTTGCCGAGAAAATAACGATTCAACCGGGCGAGACCGCTACCCTCGAGGCCGCGCTCACGCTCACTGACGGCCCCGACGAGGAACCCAACTGGTACTGGCTCGACGAGCAGGGCGAGGTCATCAGCACATCGTCCACGCGTGAAGTGGGGGCCAGCGGCCACTATACGCTTTGTTACGAGCGCCCGTGCGGCGCTGTGGCCACCGTCGTCTTCACGGTCAGCGTCGCAGGCGAGTACGACCCGCGCATCGGCTACCAATGGCCTGCCTATTCGCCTACGCTCGACTATGACTTCCGCTCAGAATATCCCAACCTGCCGCCGCCCTCCAAGGGACCGCTGCCCGAGGATGTCAATGTCGCCAAGCGCGTCAATGGCGAATGGTGGAGTGTTGCCATCGGCCCGAAGGCCAACTCGCTCATCACCGAGGAGTCTATGCGTCTGCTGGCCAAGAAGATGGACGAGGACTTCGCCTACTTCCGCAACGAAATGGGTTGGCCGCCCGACAAGCGCGCCCGCAACGGCTACTACAGCCAGGTCTATGGCTATGGCTCGGGCTTGAGCTTCGATGCAGGTACGCCCAACACGGCTACAGGCGGTTGGCAGAGCGCCACCAACTACAACGGCTCCAGTTGGCCGATGGTCTTCCTCAGCTATTACCCCATCTACTGCTTCGACCCCAAATGCACGTATAGCGACCGCATCGGACAGCAGAACGCCTGCGTCCACGAGGGCATCCATGCCACCTTCGCCGACCTCGACGGTTGCAAGCAGTCGGCTTGGTTTCACGAGGGAGGCAACACCTGGTTGCAGGGCGAGGCCGAGGTGCGCAAGAGCGGTCGCGAGCCCGAGTCGATGGGTTTCCTCAGTGCCGGCAATATGATCGCTCCGTTCATGCCCATCGAGTGCTACTCGGGTTGGCTGCAGGACGACTCTTTCGGCGGCCCGTCGGCCGAGGGCGTGAACATGTACAACGGCGGCCAGCAGATCTGTACTTGGCGCAACATGCTTGGAGGTGTCCAGTACGGCGAACTCTTCCCCCACTTCTGCAGCGAGATTCTCGGCAAGGGCAGCATCCCCTGGATATGGCGCTACTGCAAGAAACGCGTGCTGCAAGGCATGGCCGAAGGGTGTACCGAAGGTGGCAAGAAGATACCCGGCCTCGGCGACAAGCAGATGCGCCATCTCATCCTCGAGTACCGAGCACGTCAGGCGATGATTGACGTGGGGATGTGGTCCAAGGCCTGCGAACAACTCCTTGATGCCAATTGGCAGCTGAATGTGGTCTCTGAGGCTCGCTCCATCAACATGCCTACCTGGCTGGAGCCGGCAGCGTGGAAGGCCACGCCTTATGCCAAGATGACGGCCATCGCCAACCCCGACAGCTTGGGTTGGTGGCGTCCTGAGTGGAGGACGACGCCCGGTTGGAGTGGCGCCAACCAGGTGGTGTTGCATACCAGCGGTCGTGCAGGCGACGTCGTGAGTGTCATCTTCCGTCCTTTCACGTCCAACATGATGTGTATGCTCTGCTATCGCTCGGTCTCAGGCAAGATCTACTATGGTCAGCCCTTCGAGAGCCGTCGTCGTCATGATGTCGAGGTGTCGATGCTCATGCCTGAAGCGCCCGCCAATGGCGTTGTGATGGCCATCATCTGCAACACGGATTATATCTACGAAGGCGAGACGACGCGCAAGACCCACCACACTTATCACCTGCGGATGGGGCAGAACGCATGGCAACCTGCCACGCCGACGTTGAAGTGGTATAAGTGGAACCAAAGCATCAAGGACCCCAACTTCAACTATACGGGCATTGAGGAGATGGCAGCAGTGCCTTCCGAGGCTGCCGTCTTCGCCGTGAAGCCCGCCTCCACGGTCGTCCGTGCTGGCGAGCGCCTTCCCATCGTCATCACGGGAGCCGACCGCCTGCAGGTGCCCGTGCAGATCTGCTCGTCCACAGGCGCCGTCGTCTACCAGCAGAGCTTC
>CADCOX010000110.1 GCA_902803195.1 uncultured Bacteroidales bacterium | reverse complement strand
TTTCCAATACTTGTGATTGTAGATCTGTCCCCCACCCGGAAGGATCAGTCCGAGCCAAAGCGCCCGCGTGGGGTCGGGCTTGAACGGCGAGTCAAGAAAAGTCATCGCCTTCGACGCCAGGCTGTCGGCCAGATGCACGGCAGCGCTGTCGCGGGGACTCAGCCGCTTGACAGCGGAGGGCTCCGTCTCTCTCCTGAGGAGGACGCTGTCCGGCGTAATGGCAAACTCATCAAGGGTGTCGGCCTCGAGCGTAGCAGCAGGCTGTCCTTCAGCGGCGATGTCAAGGACATCGGCCGGAACGGCACTCAAAGCCTCCGACGTCGGCACGAATGCCAGCATCGCGACCACGAGTGCCTTCATAAGCCTGTTGTGCTTAGCCCTGCTCATCTCCACACGCGTTCAATGCTTGAGTTTGTCGAGCAGCGAGACGATACGCTCCAGTTCCTCCTCGCCCGAGAAGGGGATGGTAATCTTGCCTTTGCCCTTGTCGGAGCAGGTGAACTGCACTTTCGTCTGGAAGCACTTCGAGAGGCTGTCGCGCAGGAGGGCATACTCTTGACTGAGCTGAGCCTTACGCGGACGCAGCTTCTGACCGGAGACGTTGACGGTCTCGCCTTCCATGAGGCGCTTCACCAGTTCTTCGACCTTGCGTACGCTCAGGTGCTCGCGCTGAATCTGATTGAACACCTTGAGTTGCAGGGCGGGATTGTCCAACGAGAGGAGTGCGCGAGCGTGGCCCATGTCGATCTCGCGGTTCTGCAGGGCGACCTGTATGGTAGCGGGCAACTTCAGCAGACGCAGGTAGTTGGTGATCGTGGCGCGCTTCTTTCCGACGCGTTCCGAGAGACGGTCCTGCGTCAAGTCGTACTGCTCGAGCAGATGCTGGTAGGCGAGCGCAATCTCCAGTGCATTGAGGTCCTGACGCTGGATGTTCTCGATGAGCGCCATCTCCATGACGTTCTCGTCGTCGGCCGTGCGGACGTAGGCAGGAATAGTCTTGAGGCCAGCCATCTGCGTAGCACGCCAACGGCGCTCGCCGGCGATGATCTCGTACGTGCCGTCGGCCAGCTGACGAAGGGTGATGGGCTGGATAATACCTATCTCGCGGATGCTGTCGGCCAGTTCCTGAAGGGAGTCGGCGTCGAACTCACGTCGGGGCTGATTAGGATTAGGGTGGATGAGCGACAGCTCGATCTCGCTGATGCTCGACGAGCCCTCGGTTTTCACCTCTTCGGTCTGGATGAGCGCATCGAGGCCGCGGCCTAATGCGGGATATTTCTTGTGTGGAGCCATTGTCTTGAGTTAAGCTTTTTCGTTCTTGTCGATAATCTCCTTGGCCAATTCCAAGTGATTGCGGGCGCCGGCACTGTCGGCGTCGTAGAGGATGGCGGGCAGGCCGTGCGACGGCGCCTCGGAGAGGCGGACGTTGCGGTTAATGACCGTGCGGAACACGAGTTCCTGGAAGTGGCGCTGGACCTCGTCCTTGATCTGATTGGCCAGACGAAGGCGCGAGTCGTACATCGTCAGCAGGAAGCCTTCGATCTCGAGTTTCGGATTCAGCTTCTGCTTGATGATCTTGATGGTGTTCAGGAGCTTGGAGATGCCCTCGAGTGCGAAATACTCGCATTGGACGGGAATAATGACCGAGTTGGCGGCAGTCAGCGCGTTCACCGTGATGAGTCCGAGCGAGGGCGAGCAGTCGATGAGGATGTAATCGTAGTCGGCCTGCAAGGGCTTCAGCAGACGAGCCATCACGGTCTCGCGGTTGGCAAGGTCGAGCATCTCAATCTCAGCGCCGACAAGATCGATGTGACTGGGGACGATGTCCAGGCCGGGCACGTCGGTCTCGAAGATGGCCTCGCGCGCGTCTACTCCATTAATAAGGCAGTCGTATATGCTGGTTTCGACGGTCTTCACGTCCACGCCGAGGCCGCTGGAGGCATTCGCCTGAGGGTCGGCGTCGATGAGTAGGACGCGCTTCTCCAGCGTAGCCAGCGATGCAGCCAGATTCATAGACGTTGTTGTCTTGCCAACACCGCCTTTCTGATTCGCTAATGCAATGATTTTACCCATATATTGAATGTCTTTTTTACGTACGAAAATACAGTTCTTTGAACTGTGAGGGGGCAAAGGTAAGCATTTTCGTCCGAAAAACGTGCCCTTTTAAGCCTTTTTATGGATTATTAGGCCGTTTTCTTGCTGCAAACGCGACGGATTGTTAACTTTGCGGCGCAAAAACACGAAAACAGATGGAAGAAGATTTACGTTGGATGCGATTGGCTCTCGCCGAAGCCGAAGCCGCAGCAGCCGAGAACGAGATTCCTATCGGTGCCGTCGTCGTCAGCGGCGGGCGCCTCATCGCTCGCGCCCATAACCTCACGGAGAGGCTCACCGATGTCACCGCTCACGCTGAGATGCAGGCCGTCACGGCAGCGGCAACGGCTCTTGGAGGCAAATACTTGAACGACTGCACGTTATACGTCACCGTAGAGCCGTGTGTGATGTGCGCGGGAGCCCTCGCGTGGAGTCAACTCGGCCGCCTCGTCTACGGAACTGCCGACCCGAAGCGGGGCTTCCGTCGCTTCGCTCCCGAAGCGCTGCATCCGCGCACGCAGGTCACTGCCGGCATCCTCGAGGAAGAATGTGCAGCCCTTATGCGTAACTTCTTCCAGCAGAAGAGGTAGCCATCGCGTCCACAACCTTTCACAAAGAAAAGCGCTATCACTCATCCGCTTCCGAGAACCAGCTTTGCGTATAGACGCTAACCCTTTTGCCTATATTCGCAGAGCGCGATGCGTATAGACGCTAACCCTTTTGCCTATATTCGTAGAGCGCTATGCGTATAGACGCTAACCCTTTTGCCTATATTCGCAAAAGCGATTGCGTCCAGAGGCGTAGTCGCTAATGCCTCGCATTTTCTTTCTTCGTCAAAACAAACTTGGATGATTGCCGTTGAATTTTGAGTGATCACTTACCTACTGATCATATTGCACAAGCCAAAGGAGACGAAAAAAGAGTTGACCCGAAAGATTCGGATCAACTCTTATTTCATATATCATTGAGCTATTCTACCTACGGCCACCACCGCCGGGACCTCCCCAGCCACCGCCACCACGGCCGCCACCACCGCCGCCTCTGCCTCCACGACCGCCAGGGCCTCCGAAGCCGCCCCAGCCTTCACGGCGCATCTCACTATCGCCTAAGAGGTTCAGCTGATAGATGACGTGAACCATCAGATAGGAGTTGATGGCGTTGCTCCAGGAGTCGGTGCGCGAGAAGGCGCTGATGGCACGGCTGATGTTGCTGCGCTCCTTCAGGATGTCATACCATTGTACGCTGAGCGTCAGCGCCCTATTCTTCAGGAAGGTCTGCGAGAGCTGGGCGTTCCAGATGAGCTCGTTCGTGTTCATCGTTTCATCCTCGAAACCGCGGCGACTCTGCTGCGAGATATCGGTCGAGAGGCTTGTGCCCCAAGGTGCCGTGAGCTGCAGGCTGCCGCCATAGTCGAAGTTCCAAGTGTCGAGGTTGGCACTCTCGCGGATGGCGTTGCGGGCATGATTGAAGGTGAAACCGCCGTTGACGCTGGCGTCAAAGCTCCACTCGCCGAACTCATTGCGGTAGTTCAGGCGCAGGTTGTCGCCTATCGACGAGTTCTTAGTCGTGGACTTGACCGACGACGACTTCTGGTCGAGCGCCATGTAACCGACGTTGTTCGAGTAGTTGAAATTGATGTTGTTCATGATATTCCAGTTCTTGTTGTGGTCAAGAGCTGTATTGAACATCGCCCACGCGCCCGTGTTCCAGTTGCCGTTGATGTTATCGGGCGTCGTCTCGCGCTTACCCGTCGTCAGGTCATACAGCGTGCGGCTGGAGATGGAGTTCAACGTGTTGTTGAAGCGCAGGTTGACCGCCCAGCCCATCTGCTTGTCGACGAGATAGTCGTTGTAGAAGAAGGTGAAGTTGTTGTTCCACGAAGGCTTCAACCCGGGGTTACCATGGCTGACGTTCATCGGGTCGCTCGTATCGTCGACATCCAGCAGCTGCGTCATCGAGGGTTGGCTCATGCGAGCATTGTAGCGCACGCGCATCTGGCCGGTGTTGGACATCTTCCATCGCAGGTCGATACGCGGAGCCCAGTTGAAGACGTGGCGCACGACGGTCGTGTCGAGATGGTGCTTCGTGTAGTCCATGTGCGTCGTCTGAGGCTGGAAGCTGACGCCAGCGTTCAGGTTGAATTCGCCGAACTGATAGCGCAGCATAACCGATGCGTCGTGGTTGAACTCGTTGTAGGTCGCGTACTGCGAGTTCTCGATATTCTTGAGTCCTGCCAGCAGGGCGTCCGACGGCTTGTAGCCGAGCACCAGCTGTTCGATGATTTCCTGGTCGGTCAGATCGCCCCAGAGGTAGGCGTAGTCGCTCTTCGTCAGCAGCGAGTCGATGCTGTACATCGAGCGGTCGCTGTCGCTGAAGCGGCGCTGGAACTGATAGGAGAACTGCAGGTTGGCGCCTTTGAAGATAGGCTCTGAATAGCTGGCACGTATGCGATAGTTCCAGCTCTTCGACGGGTTGTCGTTGTACTGGTTGGTGAACGTGTAGGGCCGCTGCTTGTCTTGGAAGAAGTTGACCAGCGAACGGCTATAGCTCTCGCTCGAGCTCTCGTTGATGTTACCGCTCACGTCGAGCGTGGCGTTGCGGCCGGGCTTCTGCAGGCGACGATTGATCTGCAAGGAACCTTCGACATTATAGTTGTGGCTCTCGCCCCGGTTCTGGCGCGTATTGTCGTTCACGAGGATGTCCTCGTAGATGAGTTCGTCGTCCTCGTCCTTGGCGCCATATTCATTCAGGGGGTCCTCCATGCCAGCCTCGTAAGGGCTATCGTTGAAGGTCACCGAACGGTTCGAACCGCTGTTGTTATTGTTGTTGTAGGAGTAGCCGGGACGGAAGACGATATTGGTCATCGAGTCGGGCTGCCATTCGAGGCGGAAGTCGGTGTTGACGCTCTTCGACTTGCTCAGGTTCTGGCTGAGGCTGTTCACGAACTGCGAAGCCGTCGACGTGAGGAAGTTCTCGCTGTTGGTCTTCGTCTGGACGTCGTTCTTGCGATAGTTGTAACGGGCGTTGCCCCCCACTTCGAAGCGGCCTTGCTCGTTCTGCTTCTTGCCATTGTCCCAAGCGAAGCTGGCACCGGGATTGATCACGGTAGTGAGGCCATTGCCACCACCGCCCCAACCGCCGAAGCCGCGGCTGTTGACGTTGTTGGCATTGCCCGTGAGGAAGAAATTAAAGTCGTCGGTGAAACGGCTTATGGTGACGTTCTCGGCGAAGCGGTCCTCGGTGCCATAGGCCAAGTCGGCGTTGATGAACCAACCCTCGGTCATACCCTTGCGGACGGTCAGGTCGAGCACCGTCTCCTCCTCGCCGTCGTCGATACCGGTGACGCGCGAGTAGTCGCTCTGCCTGTCGTAGGCTTTCACCTTGCTGACCATCTTGGCGGGCAGGTTCTTCAGGGTCATCTGCGTGTCGTTGCCGAAGAACTCTTTCTCGTTGACGAGAATCTTCTTCACCTCCTTGCCGTTAATCTTGATGGTGCCCTGCTCGGTAATCTCCGCGCCGGGGAACTTCTTCAGCAGGGCCTCGAAATTGGAGCCTTCGGGGATGCGGAAAGCATCGGAGTTGTAGACGAACGTGTCAGCCTTCATCTCCACTTGCGCAGCGCGAGCCGTCACTTGCGCTTCCTTCAGCATCTTGGCATTGTCCTCGAGGAGGATCTCGCCGAGGAGCATGGCCTTGTTCTTCTTCGTGAGTTCCAGATTGCGCCAAGCCGTCTTGTAGCCGACGAAGGAGGCGCGCAGCAGGTAGGTGCCTACTTTCACGCCCGAGATGCTGAACGTTCCGTCGCTCTTGGTCTGCTGGCCGGTCACCTGCGTGCTATCCGTGTTCATGATGACGACGGTGGCTCCCGGGAGGGGCTCGCCTTCGCTGTCGACGACGGTTCCGCTGACCGAAACTTTCTGTGCGCTGGCGGCTATCGTGAAGCACAGCAACACTAACAATGAGTATAAGTGTCTCATATTTAGACTATTCTTTAGTTTTCTTTCGTTACGTCTTTCGTTAGCTCCCTTTTTCGCTCAAACACCTGTTGACAAGAGGTCTTTGAAGGCCATCAGAGGGTTATGCCGACAGGCCCAATAAAAAAGCCGTCAATCATGTGACGACTTTTTCGGGAATACGTTTAATGGAATAAGTGTTTATTTAACGTTTATTTAGAGGGTCGTGAGCGTGAAGAGGTAGACGACGACGGCAGGGATGGCCAGCAGGCTGCTGTCGAAGCGGTCGAGCATGCCTCCATGTCCGGGCAGGATGTGCCCGCTATCCTTGATGCCCATCTGCCGCTTCAGCAGGCTCTCCACGAGGTCGCCCCAGGTGCCGAAGACGACTACGATGAGGGCAAAGCCAGCCCACTGCAGCATCGTCAGTGCGGGCAGGTAGCGAGCCGCCACCAGCGCGACGGCGAGGCACACGACGGCACCTCCGATCGAGCCTTCCCACGACTTGCCAGGCGAGACGCGGGGGAACAGCTTGTGCCGTCCCAGCAGCGAGCCCACGCAGTAGGCGCCGGTGTCGTTCAGCCACAACAAGACGTAGATGGCCAGCACGAGCCATGAGCCGGGGATAGTGGCGTCGGGCTGACTCGAGAGGTTCAGCAGGGGTGAGCCTGCTACGCCTATGCCGGAGAAGTCCAGCAGGCAGAGCAGCGAGAACGGCAGCGCCACGTAGATCTGCGCCATCATCGAGTAGGCCCAGTCGTTGAGCGGCGACTCGCGCTGCAGGTAGAGCTCGCTGACGATCATGTAGATCATGCTCAGCAGCCAAGGCACAAACAGCACACCTCCTCCTGCGATACCTGCAGCATAGCCGAAGAATCCGACGAACAGGCAGCCGCCGGCCACCGTCGTGATGAAGCGGTTGACGTTGACGTC
>CADCOX010000109.1 GCA_902803195.1 uncultured Bacteroidales bacterium | reverse complement strand
GCCCAGGTGGCGGAATTGGTAGACGCGCACGTTTCAGGTGCGTGTGCCGAGAGGTGTGCAGGTTCGAGTCCTGTTCTGGGCACTCATTCTTTTTAATATATCCAACGAGATGAAAATGATGGAGAGGTGGCGGAATTGGTAGACGCGCTACTTTGAGGGGGTAGTGTCAATTGTGACGTGGGAGTTCGAGTCTCCTCCTCTTCACTATTGCTGTTCAACACAAAGGACATCATGAAGGGGTTAGCACTTGCGTGTTGACCTCTTTTTTTGTGCCTTTTGGGCATATTGATGACGAAAAACGCCATATGATTTTGTACTCTCGTTGAATAATCCTACCTTTGTCGGGCAAAAAAGATTAAACGATGAAACCATTAGCCGAACGCATGCGTCCCACAACCCTCGAGGGGTATATTGGCCAGCAGCACCTTGTTGGCCCCGATGCCGTGTTACGCCGAATGATTGACAGCGGACGCGTCAGTTCCTTCATCCTTTGGGGACCTCCTGGAGTGGGCAAGACCACACTCGCCCAGATTATAGCCCACACACTCGAGACGCCATTCTACACGCTCTCGGCTGTCACGAGCGGCGTGAAGGACGTGCGCGACGTCATCGAGCGTGCGCGAGGCAATCGTTTCTTCCAGTCGAACAGTCCGATTCTGTTTATCGACGAGATCCATCGTTTCTCCAAGTCGCAGCAAGACTCCCTTCTCGGAGCCGTCGAGCAAGGCGTCGTCACCCTCATCGGAGCTACGACGGAGAATCCCTCCTTCGAGGTCATCCGTCCGCTACTCTCTCGTTGTGCCGTCTACGTCTTGAAACCTTTAGGGAAAGAGGATCTCCTCACGCTACTTGACCGAGCGCTCCACGAGGATGTTGAGTTGCGCCAGAAGCAGATTACCGTCAAGGAGACCGATGCCCTCCTACGCTATAGTGGGGGCGATGCACGAAAGCTGCTGAACATTCTTGAATTGGTCACGGATACGGGTAGTGCCGATGTCCCTGTGGAGATTACCGACCGTCTTGTTGCCGAGCGTTTGCAGCAGAACCCGCTGGCTTACGACAAAGGTGGCGAGATGCACTACGATATCATCTCAGCCTTCATCAAGAGCATTCGTGGTAGCGATCCTGATGCCGCCATTTATTGGCTTGCCCGCATGATAGAAGGTGGTGAGGATCCGGCGTTCATCGCGCGCAGATTGGTCATTTCGGCGTCCGAGGATATCGGGCTTGCCAATCCTAATGCGCTCCTCTTGGCAAACGCGGCTTTCGATACGGTCCAGAAAATCGGTTGGCCCGAGGGACGTATCCCTTTGGCAGAAGCTACTATCTACCTGGCTACTTCCCCTAAGAGCAATTCGGCTTATATGGCTATCAATGATGCGCTCGCCTTCGTCAAGCAGACGGGCAATCAACCTGTGCCCCTTCACCTGCGCAACGCTCCGACAAGCTTGATGGAAGAACTCGGATATGGCAAGGACTACAAATATGCCCATGACTACGAAGGTCATTTCGTAGACCAGCAATTCCTACCCGATGGCATCACGCAACGCTTCTGGCACGCTCAACCGAATCCTGCCGAGGACAAACTCCACCAGCGCATGATCCAGTTATGGGGCGACCGATTTAAGGACTGAGATGATTCCAAGCTACACTTGCTTATGAGTATGCAAGTTAAGGAGTTAAGGGGTTTGTAAGTTAAGGAGTAAGAAGTAAGGAGTTCGAAGTTAGGAAGTAAGGAATAAAGAAGTTAAAGAGTTAAGACGATTCCATCATAATTGCCGTATTTCCATTAGGTTTCTGGCAGCAAGGGATTCGTCTTAACTCCTTAATAAAAATGGGGAGATAGAGATGAGTATTTCTTCTCCTTACTCCTCTTTGCCGTCGATCTTGGCGATTTTATCGTTAGCGTAGTCGAAGGCGTAGTAGATTTTCTTGGGAGGCAAAACTTTCTTGAACTCACCAAGGTATTTCCTCATGACAATCAATTCCTTGCCTTCGCTGTCTAACTTGGCATTCAGTAGTTGCGTGGCTTGAGCGTCGGTTAGCGTTCCGGCTTTCTCGGCGGCTTTGAACTTCTTCTTCAGGTCGTCGTAGATGTCGCCGGCTTCTTTCCTTTCGGTCAGATAAGCTTTGAGGATTGGCGCGAATTTGGCTTCGGTAGCCTTGTCCAATCTGAGTTGCTTGAGGGTGTAGGCATAACGCTTCTCTAATTTGGATTGCGCATGAACAGGCAAGCTGAGCGTGAACAGCAGCACAGCCGAGAATAGGGTAATCACGAGTCTTTTCATCTGCGTTTGTTCTTATGATGTGGAGGTTTGTTATTGCTTTTGACAGCTAATGTGGCCGTAGGTTTAATGTCGAAGAGCCGTTCAAGCAGGTCGGGCCGTCCCATGCGACGCAGTTCCGTCTCGATGCGCCGCCGTTCCTCGGGTTTGTACCAGAAGAAGAACATGCGTTGAGCTTGCTTCTCGGCTGGCGTGCGAGCAACGAAAACAGGTTGAAGCGTATCGGGGTCGTAACCCGTTGCCCACATGGTAGTTGCCGTGGTCATAGGGGTAGGCGTGAAGTCTTGCACCTGTTCGAGGTGGAAGTCCATCTGCTTCGTCTCAATCGCGAGTTCGGCCATATCTTCGGCTCGGCAACCTGGATGTGAACTGATGAAGTAGGGGATAATCTGTTGTCGGAGCCCAGCCTTCTGGTTAATCTGGTCGAAAAGTCGTTTGAACGTGTGGAAGAGGCGAAACGAAGGCTTGCGCATCAACTGGAGAACGCGGTCGGACGTGTGCTCAGGTGCAACCTTCAGGCGCCCACTCACGTGCCGCGTGATAAGCTCGCGCGTGTATTCGGCCGCAGCTCGATTGAGGTTTTCGTTCTTCCAGTCGTGAAGCAGTAGGTCGTAGCGAACGCCGCTCCCGATGAAACTTCGTTTGATGAAGGGCAAGGCATCTACGGCACGATAGATGTCGAGCAAGGGGCGGTGGTCGCCGTTGAGGTTGGGACAAACCTGTGGATGTATGCACGAGGGCCTATGGCATTTAGCACAAGCCTTGAGGTTCTTACCCCTCATGGCGTACATGTTAGCCGACGGACCGCCGAGGTCGGAGAGGTTACCGCGAAAGCCAGGCAGTTGCGCTACGGCTTCCACTTCACGGAGAATGCTCTCGCGCGACCGGCTCATGATGTGCTTGCCTTGATGTGCCGAGATGGTACAGAACGCGCAACCGCCGAAACAACCCCGATGCAAGCAGACTGAGAACCGAATCATATCGTAGGCGGGTATGCGCTTGCCTTCATAGCGAGGATGCGGAAGGCGAGTGTAAGGGAGGTCGAACGAGTGGTCGAGTTGTTCGGTAGTCATCGGCGCATAAGGCGGGTTGACAACCACCCAACGCTCGCCCGTCGCTTGAATCAGTCGTGCAGCTTCGTCGCTATTGCTTTGGGTTTCGATATGATGGAAGTTTTCGGCATGCAGTCGCGGTTGGTTGAGGCAATCGGCATAGCTATGCAGCACGATGTCCTCTTCGCGTATGCCAAAGGGGATGTCGTCCACGCTATCATGCAGCGTTACGGATTGACGCAAGGGCCCGTTTTGGGCAGTTCCGTTGATGGCGCGTCGAAGTGTTGTCGCCGTGAGCAGGGCGTTACCTTCATCGTCGTAAGCAAGGTCTGGGTCGTAGCTCTCCACCAGTTCGAGCGAACGACGAACCAGCTCCAGCGTGGGCTGCTCGCCCATACCATAGAGGATGACGTCGGCGCCGCTATCCACGAGGATGCTTGGACGCAGGCGGTCCTGCCAATAATCGTAGTGGGCAAGTCGTCGCAACGAAGCTTCGATGCCACCCAGTACGACGGGCACATCTGGAAAGAGCCGTTTGACGGCTTGCGTGTAGACTATAGTTGGGTATTCGGGTCGTAGGTCGTGACGGCCATCGGGTGAGTAGGCATCCTCGGAACGCAGACGGCGTGCAGCTGTGTATTTGTTCACCATCGAATCCATACATCCGGGAGCGATGCCAAACCATAAGCGTGGACGTCCCAAGCGACGGAAGTCACGCAAGTCGCCGTGCCAGTCGGGTTGTGGAATGATGGCTACCCTAAGCCCTTCGTCCTCCAGCAAGCGTCCGATGACGGCTGCCCCAAACGAAGGATGGTCCACATAGGCATCGGCCGAGATCAGGATGACATCAGCCTGTTCCCAGCCACGTAGCGCCATCTCCTTGCGCGTCGTAGGCAAAAAATCGGATAGAGTAGGGGACGTCATAGGGAGAGATAGAGCCTTTCCGTAGTGCCGTTCATGGGATTCACGACTGGTCGCGTTGAAGGATGCGACTAAGCAGATTCTTGTTAATGGCCAAAAGCTTCCGCTGCTGCGACTTGATGTCGGCCGTCACTTGATCGTAGAGTTCTTGAATGGCATGCACGAACGGGCCTTGCGACTTGTCGGCTTCTTCGTTAACGACAACGCGTAGCCCCTTTGGTACAAGGTGGATGTCGATGTCCTCGCCTGCTTCGGCTGGTTCGCCATCGTAGTGGATTACACCTGCCTGCGAGCGATGGACATGTAGCGATTGGCATTGGATCGTGCGGACGTGTGAGTTGGAATCAAGCGTCTTGTTGAGCATCTGCATCACCACTTGTGGCGCATTCAGCATGTTGAGCGGTTCGATGATGGTCACGTCGAGTAAACCATCGCTCATCGATGCCTGCGGAGCGATATAGAAATTGTTGCCATATTGCGAGGCGTTGCCACAGGCGATGAGAAATGCCTTGTAGTGTTCGGTCTGTCCATCAATCTCAATCTCATAGGTCTCCGGTTCGTAGGAGAGGCCACCACGCAAGGTATTCTCAACATAGGTTCGGAGTCCGCGCTTTCCGCTACCCGCAAATTTCTCGCTGATGAAAGCGTCAAAGCCCATCCCGCAGGTACAGAAAAAGGGGATGTCGTTGATGAGCCCGTAGTCGAGCGGCTTGATGTCGCAACGGGAGAGCACGCGCAGTGCGCCATCAGGATCCATGGGGATGCACAGGTGACGAGCCAATCCGTTGCCGCTACCTGTAGGAATGATAGCCAAAGCCGTCTGCTTGTGGCAAAGTGAACGGGCGACCTCGTTGACCGTACCGTCGCCACCTATAGCCACGCAAACATCAACATCATTCTTGGAGGCCTGCTCGGCTAGTTCGGCCGCATGACCGCGGTGGTCGGTCCATTCGACATGCCATTCGAATCGATCCTCATCGAGAAACTGAGGCAAAGATTGTATGATAGGTCCCTTATCGCGTGTCCCCGAGATGGGGTTGGCAATGAAAAGAAGTCTTGTCTTGGTCATAACGTAGTATGTTTTTCGGCGCAAAAATAACGAAAAAGTTTCAATCGGACGTTGTTATTTCAATAAAAGAATAATAAAATGCACATTTTGATGTAGAAAATGCAATTAGTCCGAAAAATTTGCTTACCTTTGCGCCGTTTTAAATGAAGATAAACGTAGAAATACCTTAAATACATATGGGACTGTTACAAGAAAGATTGGCAAAATACGATCGTCCTCAGAAATACAAGGAACTGGGAATTTATCCTTATTTCCGTGAGATTGAGGGCAAGCAAGGTACAGAAGTGATGATGGAAGGTCATCGTGTACTCATGTTTGGTTCGAATGCTTACACGGGTCTTACGGGCGATGATCGCGTCATTCAGGCCGGCATCAAAGCGATGGAGCAGTATGGTAGTGGCTGTGCTGGCTCGCGTTTCCTCAACGGCACGCTCGATTTGCATGTACAGCTTGAGAAAGAATTGGCAGAATTCGTTGGAAAAGATGAAACGATGTGCTTCGCCACAGGTTTCACGGTTAATAGCGGCGTCTTGGGCGTACTCACCGACCGCCACGACTATATCATCTGCGACGATCGCGATCATGCCAGCATCGTAGATGGTGTGCGCAATAGTTTCTCGCAGCGCTTGAAGTACAAGCACAACGATATGGCCGAACTCGAAGCCCTGCTTCAACGTTGCCCTGAGGATGTGGTTAAGCTGATCGTTGTCGACGGCGTCTTCTCGATGGAAGGTGACCTCTGCAAGCTGCCTGAGATTGTTGCTCTCAAGAAGAAGTATCCGGGGACGGCTATTATGGTTGACGAAGCTCATGGCTTAGGCGTCTTTGGACGTCAGGGTCGTGGCGTATGTGACCATTTTGGTCTCACCGACGATGTTGACCTCATCATGGGCACGTTCTCGAAGAGCCTTGCCAGTATCGGCGGTTTCATCGCGGCAGACAGCTCCATCATCAATTACCTGCGTCATCACACGCGTACCTATATATTCTCAGCTTCCTGCACGCCTGCTGCAACGGCAGCTGCTCGTGAGGCGCTACACATCATCCAGCAGGAGCCTGAGCGCATTCAGAAGCTGTGGGATGTTACCAACTACGCTCTCGACCGCTTCCGTGAGGCTGGTTTCGAGATTGGCGACACCGAAAGTCCGATCATCCCGCTTTATGTTCGTGATGTCGACAAGACATTCCTCGTGACGAAGTTGGCTTTCGATGCAGGTGTCTTCATCAACCCCGTCATCCCGCCTGCCTGCGCTCCGCAAGACACTCTCGTGCGCGTCGCCTTGATGGCTACGCATACCAAGGAGCAGGTTGACGAGGCCGTAGAGGCTCTGACAAAGGTATTTCGTGACCTTGAAATCATAAAATAAAGAAATTCTTTGGAAAAAGTTTGGCTGTTTCGTAAAAAACAACTACCTTTGCACCCGCAAAACGGAAATGCAGGCTGTAAGGCCTCATGGAAGCCAGCAAATGAGATGCCGCGAGGCATTCATACACAACCATAGAATGCGTCCTTAGCTCAGTTGGTAGAGCAATTGACTCTTAATCAATGGGTCCAGGGTTCGAGCCCCTGAGGGCGTACTTCAAGAAGGTTTAAATATTATCTATCCACGCGTCCTTAGCTCAGTTGGTAGAGCAATTGACTCTTAATCAATGGGTCCAGGGTTCGAGCCCCTGAGGGCGTACAAAGCAGGCCTTATCGAGAGATGAGGCTTGTTTTGTGTTTGGATACTATTTGTTCATGATGTTTTAACATTTAGTCTTCTTTAAGTCCACTCTTTTGTGTCCATTTTGTCGCAAAGATGTTGCAAACAGTTCAAAAGCAGGGCTTTTGTGTCTCTTTTTGCTCGAAAATCTTGCATATTTCAAAGAAAGTGCGTACCTTTGCGCCGCAATTCAGAAAAGAGGCGTAAAATTAACGCCCATGCATTTGATAACAAACGCAACACTAACAGTTTTATTATTAACTTTATTAAGGTAAAAAAGATTATGTTTGCAAAAGCAGGTGAAATCGCAGGTGCCCTTTGGACGGCACTCAACGAGAATGGTGCTCTCAGCGCCAAGGATCTGAAGAAGGCTGCCAAGGCCAAGAGCGATAAGGAACTTTTCCTCGGTCTCGGTTGGTTGCTCCGTGAGGACAAGCTCAACGTCGAAGGCGATGAGAAAGATCCCATCTTCAGCCTCAAGTAATCCCCTTGAAAATTCATTCACAACATCTTTCCCCTGCTGGCAACTTTTGGTCATGCAGGGGATTTTTGTATGTTTTGTGTAATATTTCTGAACTTTTAGCCGAAAAAGTGACGCTCGATTTGCGCATTTGAGTTTCTTTTTGTACCTTTGCGCCCATGAAACATATACGGAACTTCTGTATCATAGCACATATCGACCACGGAAAGAGCACGTTGGCCGACCGTCTGCTGGAGCGTACCAATACCATTCAGGTGACAGAAGGGCAGATGCTGGACGATATGGATCTGGAACGTGAGCGTGGCATCACCATCAAGAGTCACGCCATCCAGATGGAGTATGTGCGCGACGGACAGAAGTACGTGCTCAACCTTATCGATACTCCGGGACACGTTGACTTCAGCTACGAGGTTAGCCGCAGCATAGCTGCTTGCGAAGGTGCTTTGTTGGTAGTTGACGCTACTCAAGGTGTTCAGGCACAGACCATTTCCAACCTCTATATGGCTATAGATCACGATCTGGAGATTATTCCCGTCGTGAACAAATGTGATATGCCTAATGCTATGCCTGAGGAGGTTGAGGATGAAATCATCGACCTATTGGGCTGCAAGCGCGAGGAGATCATTCTTGCAAGCGGTAAAACAGGTGAGGGCGTTGACGAGATCCTTGACGCCGTGGTAGACCGCATTCCCTGTCCGACAGGTGATGAGAATGCTCCCCTGCAAGCGCTTATCTTCGACTCGGTGTTCAATTCCTTCCGCGGGATTATTGCTTACTTCAAAATCATCAACGGTAGTATTCATAAGGGTGATAATGTTGTTTTTATCAATACCGGAAAGGAGTATAATGCCGACGAGATTGGTGTGCTGAAGATGGACATGGTGCCTCGTCAGGAACTCCATTGTGGCGATGTAGGCTACATAGTCAGCGGCATCAAGACGGCCACGGAAGTGAAGGTAGGCGACACGATAACCCATGTCAGCACTTTAGGTCGGGTCGAGGCTATCGCTGGTTTCGAGGAAGTGAAACCGATGGTGTTTGCAGGCGTCTATCCTATCGAGACCGAGGACTACGAGAATCTGCGTGCCTCGCTCGAAAAGCTACAACTCAATGATGCTTCGCTCACGTTCCAACCCGAGTCGTCGGTGGCATTAGGTTTCGGTTTCCGTTGTGGCTTCCTGGGATTGCTGCACATGGAAATCGTCCAAGAACGACTTGATCGCGAGTTCAACATGGACGTTATCACCACCGTGCCCAATGTTTCTTACAAGGTCTATGACAAACAAGGCGAGGTTAAGGAAGTACACAATCCGGCAGGAATGCCCGATCCGACGCTCATCGACCATATCGAGGAACCCTATATCCATGCGTCGGTAATCACTACGGCCAATTTCATAGGTCCTATTATGACGCTCTGCCTGGGCAAGCGCGGCGAACTGATCAAGCAGGATTTTATTAGCGGCAATCGCGTTGAGATTCAATTCGCGATGCCATTAGGCGAAATTGTCATCGATTTCTACGATAAGCTCAAGAGCATCTCAAAGGGCTATGCTTCGTTCGACTATCATCAAGCTGGTTTCCGCCCATCCAAACTCGTGAAACTTGACATCCTGCTGAATGGCGAACCTGTCGATGCCCTCTCCACGCTGACTCACGTTGACAATTCTGTAGACTTCGGTCGGCGCATGTGCGAGAAACTGAAGGAACTCCTCCCGCGTCAGCAATTTGATATTGCCATCCAAGCTGCTATCGGCGCTAAGATTATTGCTCGCGAAACAGTCAAACAAGTACGTAAAGATGTGACAGCCAAGTGTTACGGAGGCGATGTCAGTCGAAAGCGCAAACTGTTGGAGAAACAGAAACGAGGCAAGAAACGAATGAAACAAATCGGCAACGTACAAGTGCCCCAAAAAGCCTTCCTTGCCGTACTGAAACTGGATTAAATCAATCTCAAGCAATTACTACTAGCCACCCTATGCCAACAATTCCAAATCAAGGACAATTCACTATGGACAAACGTCGGGACATCGCTCGCGAGATAGCAAGGCGCTATTGCACGCTGAGCACACAGGGAATCACTACGCTGGCCAATATCCTCGTGCCTTTCAAGGTTTCGAAAGGCGAAAAGCTCTTGCAGGAAGGCGAGGTCTGCAGGTTTATGTATTATGTCGAGAAAGGCATGGTTCGACAGTTCTACTACAAGAATGGACGTGACGTAACCGAGCATTTCTCCTACGAAGGACGTATTGTCATCTGCATCGAGAGCTTCCTTAAGCAGTTGCCTTCGTTGCTCATGGTTGAGGCATTAGAGCCTTCACGCCTTTTTGGTATTCCTCACGATGAGTTCCTCGCTTTGGTCGAGACCGACAAGGAGATGGAACACCTCTATCGAAAGATTCTAGAGCACGCTCTCATCTCATCGCAGGAGCATGCCGATAGCCAACGTTTTGAGAACGCTACCGAGCGCTACATGCGCCTACTCAAGACGAAGCCCGAGATTGTCCTGCGTGCGCCAATGGTTCACGTTGCGTCTTTCTTACAGATGACGCCTGAAACGCTAAGTCGTGTGCGCTCAGCTCATGCTGTCTAAATCTGTCCTTCGTCTGGTTCGCTCTCTCGACAGCCGCAAGGGTCGTCGACAGGAAGGCTTGTTCGTGGCTGAAGGTCCACGCCTTGTTGGTGAATTGTTGGATCATTTCTATTGCCATCATCTTTTTGCCACACCTGACTGGTTGGCTGCCGAGGCTTCACGCCTCATACACACCCCTTGTACTGAAGTGTCGCCTGCAGAGCTTTCACGCCTCAGTCTTTTGCAGACACCTCAGCAAGTATTGGCCCTCATGCGCATCCCTGAGGATTGTCCTCCAATTGCCTCTCAGCTCACAGGCCTACATCTTGCCCTTGATGGCGTTCAGGATCCGGGCAATTTAGGTACTATCATCCGTGTTGCAGATTGGTTTGGGATTGAGCATATCTGGTGCTCAATGAATACTGCCGATGTTTGGAACCCTAAGGTTGTGCAAGCTACGATGGGCGGCCTCTCGCGCGTGCGTGTTCATTATATTGATTTAGTGCCATTCCTTGCCTCTTTGCCAGACGATTTTCCTGTCTTTGGCACGTCACTTAACGGACAATCGTTCTGGGATGAGCCTTTGTCGCCTCAAGGCGTCATTGTAATGGGGAATGAAGGAAATGGCGTCAGTCGTGAGGTAGATGCTCTATGTTCGCGTCGTCTGCTGATTCCCAACTACCCAGCAAATCGTGCCACAACGGAGAGTCTCAACGTTGCGATGGCTACAGGCATTGTGTTGGCTGAGTTCCGTCGTCGTCAAACGCTTTAATCTATTTCATTCCTCAGTCATGCGTCTTGTCTACCATCTTCGCTTTTTTATGCTCCTGCTTGTGAGTGGGGTGGTGGTGGGTTGTGCGCCTGAACGTTTTTTGAATGAAGATGAACAACTCCTTGACAAAGTGGCTTTGCGTGCTGATGACAAGGGCGTGCCAACCTCAGCTTTGGGTGGCTATATACGTCAGCACCCCAATTCACGATGGTTTAGCCTGTTTAAGGTTCCATTGGGCGTCTATTGCATAAGCGGACGTGACAGCACGCGACGTGTAAATCGTTTCTTCCGTCGCTTGGGTGAGGCCCCGGTTGTCTTCGATAGCATTCAGACTGATCGTGGCCGTGCCAATATGGAGTCGGCTGTTCGCAATTTGGGCTTTCTCCAAGCAAATGTCGGAGTTTCAAGTCGAGAGCGTAGTCAAAAGGTGGGCATTAGTTACAATATTCATGCAGGTCCTCGCTATTTTGTTGACCGAATCTCACGTCAAATCGAAGACCCAACGATTGACAGCTTGATAGCTGCACGTTGGAATCAGACGTTGCTTTTCAAAGGTATGCCCTTTGATATCAACAGACTTGACCTCGAACGTTCGCGAATTACCTCGATGCTTCAGGACCTTGGCTACTATCGGTTTAGCAAAAGCTATGTCCATTTCGATGCCGACACAACGCTGGGTAACCATCTTGTAGGCCTCAGGTTGCGCATCCCCCTTTATCGTGAGTCGATTACAGACTCTTTGCATCAGCATCCTTCCTATCATATAGCCAACGTTAACTACCTCTCTGACGTAGATTTGACATCACTTCGTGTGGCTAACGATGTCGACAGCCTTGTCGTTCGCTCTCAGGCTTTCTATTTTCGCGACAAGATGACACTTCGTCCTTCGTTTCTGTTGTCTAAGTCCGATCTCCGTCCTCAGTCTCTTTTCCGTGAGACCGATGTACAGAGCACGTATGGTAACCTCTCCTCACTCTCCGCTGTTATGGGCGCTAATGTCACATTAGAACCTACTCCGGGTGCCGCCGATTCGCTCGATGCTTATGTCAGTTTGATGATGGCTAAGCGACATTCTTTGTCGGCGGCTCTCGAAGGCACAAATTCTGCTGGCGACTTAGGCGCAGCCGTGAGTGTAGGCTATCAGAATCGCAACCTTTTCCGTCGGTCAGCGATGTATTCGTTGAAACTGCGAGGTGCGTTCGAGGCTATCAAGGGTTTGGAAGGCTATAGTGATCAGAACTATATCGAATACAGCGTCGAGTCCGACCTCAACTTCCCTGAATTCATGTTCCCGTTCTTGTCGCGATCATTCCGCCGTTCCGTGAAGGCGCAGAGCATAGCTACGTTGATGTTTGATTCTCAAGACCGTCCAGAGTTCCATCGTCGTGTGCTCACGGCTGCTTGGCGATATCGTTGGAATCGTTTCAATCTCAAGCGTCAGCATCGAGTGGATTTAGTCGATCTGGACTATGTCTTTATGCCTTGGATCTCCGAGACTTTCCGTGAGGAATACTTGGCCGATAATGGAAGCCGAAATGCCGTCCTCCGCTACAACTATGAGAACTTGTTCATTATGCGCTGGGGATATAACTTCCATTATACCAGTATCCCTCCGTCGGCTCAAGGTTCTTCCTACGGACAGAATGCCTATAGTGTTCGCGTTGGTATCGAGACTGCTGGCAACTTGCTCTATGGTCTCTCCAACCTATTCAAGGCTCAGCATTCTCAGTCGCTCGACGCCTACACTCTGTTCAATATCGCCTATGCACAATATGTCAAGTTTGACTTTGATTTTGCCAAGAGTTTCCGTTTTGACGAGCGCAACTCATTGGCGATGCATTTTGCCTTGGGCGCTGCATTTCCATATGCCAATTCCAGCGTTTTGCCTTATGAGAAGCGTTATTTCTCTGGCGGTGCCAATAGTGTTCGCGGATGGAGTGTACGTGGGCTCGGGCCAGGACGTTTTCAAGGTTTCGACGGTAAGGTTGATTTCATCCGTCAGACTGGCGATATAAAATTGGATATGAGCCTTGAGTGGCGTACGCATCTGTTCTGGAAGATTGATGGTGCTGCTTTTGTAGATGCAGGTAATATCTGGACGTTCCGCAACTATTCCGAGCAACCTGGAGGCCAGTTCCGTCTCGATGAGTTCTGGCGTCAGATAGCTGTAGCATACGGATTAGGCTTCCGTCTCAATTTCGGTTATTTCATCTTGCGTCTTGATGGTGGCATGAAAGCCATCAATCCTGCCGTTGAGCATGGTCCCAAGCATTATCCCATTATTCATCCCAATTTCGGACGCGATTTCCAGCTTCATTTCGCCGTCGGCTTGCCATTCTGATGAAGTTTTGCGTGTCTCGAGATACGTCAAAGCTCCTTTATTTCTGTAACCATATCGTAAAAAGACCAAAAAATATACGTCGGGAAGAACATCTTATTTAAAAAATCATTAACTTTGCCGCGGAATTAATAATAAAAAGCTATGCTGACATTCATGTGCTTGGGCAGTGGTAGCAGCGGCAACTGCTATTATTTGTCGACCGAGACCACAGGAATTCTGATTGACGCAGGTTTGGGCATACGAACATTGAAGCGTCATTTTCAGGCCTTTGGCCTCTCGTTCAGCCATATCCAAGCCGTCCTCGTCACACACGACCACGCCGATCATATCAAGGCTGTTGGCAAGTTGGCTGCAGAATATGGCATTCCCATTTACACGACACAGGAAGTACACGAAGGCATCTCCCGCAACTATTGTGTGTCGCCCCGTCTGCAAGCAGAGCATTGCGCTTATCTCGAAAAGGATGTTCCTTTGGAAATAGGCGATCTGCACATCACGCCTTTTGGCATTCCGCACGACAGTAATGATTGTGTGGGCTATCGTGTCGAAGCTGGTGGCGTGCGGTTCTGTTTAATCACCGACATCGGCCACGTCACAGAGCGTGTGAAGGAGGAAGTCTCTGAGGCAAACTACCTTGTGCTTGAAAGCAATCACGACACGGAAATGCTGATGGCTGGTCCTTATCCTGCTCACTTGAAAGGTCGCATCAGCGGTCCGACAGGTCACTTGAGCAATCGCGAGGCTGGCGAGTTATTGGCTAATTCTTCAAGTCCTGCGCTCCGTCACGTTTGGCTGTGCCACCTCAGCGAGGAGAACAACCATCCCGAACTGGCCCGCAAGACGGTCGATTCCATCTTGCGCAGCTACGGCATTGTACCGGGTGTCGATTTCAAAGTCGATGTGCTCAGGCGCCGAATGCCCAGCGAGTGTTATACGTTAGAGCCTTAGGCTTTGTTTGTACTTATTTCCTGTCATAGTGGTCAAAATGCTCTATTTCAGGATTCTCAATACCCGATTCTGTGAACGACCTGCAGATACGTCTAGCCTCGGCTACTTGGCGCTCGTTAAAGTGCTCGCAATACGCAATTATTGGATTCTCAAGCCATTGCATAAACTTGCCGTTGCGACATCTTATGCATTGAACGAATTCGTTGTCTTTATTTTTTCCAGCCATTGGTTCGTTTCGATTGTATTTGACTGCAAAGTTATGAAAAAAAACGGTTCGTTATCTTATTTCGTTAATTTATTTTCAGATTAGGAAGAAAATGTTTATTAATATTATTATTACCATCCTTGGTGCAGCTCTCGTTCTCGTTGGTGCAGACAAGTTGACTGATGGCTCGGTTGGCCTTGCACGTCGTTTTCAGATTCCAGAGATGGTCATAGGCCTGACAATAGTCGCGTTTGGTACTTCGTTGCCTGAGTTTGTCGTCAGTCTGTTGTCGAGTATCAATCATGCACCGGGAATGGCTGTGGGCAACATTGTCGGTAGCAATCTCTTCAACACGCTGATGATTGTGGGATGTTCGGCGCTGATGTGTCCGATAGTCGTCTCTCGGTCGACGGTGTCAAAAGATATCCCTCTGTCGCTTTTGGCCTCAATAGTCTTGCCCGCTTTGGCTCTTGATGCAATCATGAATGGCTCCACGACGTCGAGCGTTCTCTCGCGGGGAGATGGCGTAGCACTTCTGGGTTTCTTCGTTATATTCATGGCATACACTTTCTCGTTGGCTAAAGGTGACAAATCTGTAGAAGAACCGTCCACCGCAGATCCACAGATGCCGATGTGGAAAATCTTGCTCTACATCATTTTGGGCATAGCAGCTTTGATTGGTGGCGGTGAACTCTTCGTTCATGGCGCTTCGGAGATTGCACGCAGCCTCGGTGTCAGCGAAGCGGTCATCGGTTTGACCTTGGTGGCAGGTGGTACTTCGCTCCCTGAATTAGCCACTAGCGTGATAGCTGCGCGTAAGGGACAAAGTGCGATGGCCATCGGGAATGTCGTTGGCAGTAATCTCTTCAACATCTTTTGGATTCTGGGCGCCTGTGCTTGTGTCACTCCATTACCAGTCGAAGGCATCGCGTGGACCGATTTCGCAATGCTCCTCTTGGCGAATGTGCTGTTTTGGCTCTTCTCACGTACTAGCCACCGTGTAGTCCGCCTCGAAGGTGCCGTCCTTGTGCTGGCTTATGTGGGCTACATAGCTTATTTGATTAGTCAACTCTAATCTGTGTCACCACCTATCTTAGCGTCCTCTACTACAGAGGGCGCTATTTTTGTTTATTATATGAATAGAGTAGGGGAGCTGTCCCTTTCTGGGAACGATATACTTGTTTATTTCACAAGTGTCTATTCGCTTAATTCACGCTTGAACTTGAACGTCGTAGGCAGTTTCACCAATTTCTTGCCTACCACTTTCTTCAATACCGCTCCGTTCACCTCGCGCATCGTCAGCACAGAGTCCGTCTCCCATGAGAGCTCAACAGGTTGTGTCTCAGAACCGAAGTCGTTCGAGAAGTGAACGACCGCTTTCTTATCATCACATTGTCTGATGGTCGAGACATACCATGTGCAGTAGAGGTCCTTTCCTTTCAAATAACCATTCAGAAGACCGAACATCTCCAACCCCGGTACTTCGATGCTCTCGTTGTAGAGGTCTAGGACCATCTTGATGTCCAAGTCCTGCGCAACAAAACGTCCACGAAAAGGCTCACCCGAACGAAGAGCGTTCAGGCTTACTAAGGAGAGCAAAAGTGTGACGAATAATCGATGTTTCATGTCACAAGTTTCATTTTTACGTCGCAAATGTACAACTAAATGCTGACTTTCCAACGAATTTAGGCTTAAAAGTTGGTTAAATGCAAGAAAAGTTGTACTTTTGCACCCGATTTAGAGCATAAATAGGTAAACCGTTAAGGTAAATGAGTCAAGATAACCTCCTTCCCGACTATGTTTTTGAATCCAGTTGGGAAGTCTGTAATAAAGTAGGCGGAATTTATACCGTCCTTTCAACGCGTGCGAAGACGCTCCAAGATGCGATGCCCGATCGTCTCATCTTCATAGGTCCCGATTTTTGGTTGGAGAAGGAGAACCCTCTTTTTGTAGAGGATCGTTCCTTGTGGGCCGATTGGCGGAAACTTGCTTGTTCTGAAGGTCTGCCCATCCGCATCGGACGTTGGCAGATTCCAGGTCGGCCTGTAGTCGTTCTGGTTGACTTCCAACCCTTCTTCGCTAAAAAGAACGATATCTATGGTGCTCTTTGGAATGATTTCCAAGTAGATAGTCTTCATGCTTATGGCGACTACGATGAGGCGTCAATGTTCAGTTATGCTGCAGGTCGTGTAGTTGAGAGTTTCTACAACCATTTCCTCGATGAATCGAAGCGCGTGGTCTATCAGGCTCACGAATGGATGACTGGGCTTGGAGCTCTTTATATCCACAAGTTCGTGCCTGCTATCGCCACCATCTTCACTACCCATGCCACGACCATAGGTCGCAGCATTGCCGGAAATGGAAAGCCGCTTTATGACTATCTCTTTGCCTATAATGGCAACCAAATGGCAGAAGAACTCAATGTTCAGTCGAAGCATAGCATCGAGCGTCAGACGGCTCATCATGTAGACTGCTTCACTACGGTGAGCGATGTCACAGCCAATGAGTGCCTCGAACTGCTCGACAAGCAACCCGATGTTGTATTGCCAAATGGCTTTGAACTTGATTTTGTTCCCAAGGGTGTTACTTTCGTCAACCGTCGTCGCAAAGCACGTCGCCGCATACTTGAAGTGGCTAATGCGTTAATGGGAACATCGCTCACGGATGACACCCTCATCGTCTCCACTAGCGGTCGCTATGAATGGAAGAACAAGGGCATTGACGTCTATCTCGAGGCTCTTTGCCGTGCTCTTCACGATAGTCGCCTTGAGCGCCAAGTACTGGCACTCGTTGAGGTTCCGGCATGGCAGTCCGGTCCTCGACGCGACCTCCAAGAGCGATTGAAAAATTTCCGTTCCTCGCCTCTTCCTGAGCCATTCATCACCCATAATCTATATGAGCCTGGAGCTGATATGGTCACGCAGACCCTGCATCGATGGGGCATCACTAATCGTGAAAGCAGTCGGCTGAAGATCATGTTCGTGCCGTGCTACCTCGATGGTGCCGACGGTATCTTCAATCTCCATTACTACGATCTCCTTCTCGGTCTTGACCTTACCATCTATCCCTCCTACTACGAGCCTTGGGGCTATACCCCTCTTGAGAGCGTTGCCTTCAAAGTGCCTTGCATCACGACAACACTCGCTGGCTTTGGACTCTGGGCTAACGACCAAAAGGCATCCGAGAGCAAGAAGGCTATATCGAAAACCTCAGGCCAAGCCATGAAGGCTGCCAACGGGCGCATCGAAGACGCTATACCCTGCTATCTCGATACCGATGGCGTTGAGGTCGTAAAACGTTCCGACTATAATTACAATGAAGTCTCAGACCGCATTCGCGATGAGATCATCGGTTTCTCCAAACTCAATGACCACGAGGTCACGTTCGCACGCAAGGCGGCAGCCTCTCTTGCAGCCAAGGCCCAGTGGAAGTATTTCATCGCCTATTACTATAAGGCTTATGACTTCGCCCTACGCCGTGCAGCGGCCAGAATGAAGGCTTGAGCCATAGCTCTTCTATTTCGTCACTTTTTATTGTTTCATCACACCTACATTCACTTATAACATTATGAAAATCAAATCAAGCAACGCCAACGAGGCTGTCTGGCGCCCTATGGTCGTCAAAAGCAGCATCCCCGAGGAACTCAACAAGCTGGAGGAATTAGCCCATAATATGTGGTGGGCTTGGAATCACAGCGCTCGTAGCCTCTTCACGCACCTCGACCCCGTCCTCTATGAGGAGTGCGGTCAGAATCCCGTGCTCATGCTCGAACGTCTCAGCTACGAGAAACTCTCGGAACTCGCTAAGGACAAGGACATTCTCAAACGCATGAACGACACCTACAAGGAGTTCCGCGACTACATGGATGTCCAGCCTCGTAAGGATCGTGCCAGCGTAGCTTATCTCTGTATGGAGTATGGCCTCAATCAGGTACTCAAGATTTACTCAGGTGGTCTTGGTATCCTCGCAGGCGATTATATCAAAGAAGCATCCGACTCCAATGTCGACATGGTAGCTGTAGGCTTCCTCTATCGCTTCGGCTATTTCACCCAGACCCTCTCGATGGATGGTCAGCAGATTGCCAACTATGAGGCTCAGAATTTCGGCAGCCTCCCCATCGAACAGCAGATGGACAAGGATGGCAAACCCATCGTCATTGATGTTCCCTACATGAACTATCAAGTTCACGCCTATGTCTGGCGTGTCAATGTAGGCCGAGTCAAGCTCTACCTGCTCGATACTGACAACGATCTCAACTCTGAGTATGACCGTCCCATCACCCACACGCTCTATGGCGGTGACTGGGAGAACCGCCTCAAGCAGGAGATTTTGCTCGGCATCGGTGGCGTTCTCTTGCTCAAGAAATTGGGTATAAAGAAGGACATCTACCACTGCAACGAGGGGCATGCTGCTCTCTGCAACGTTCAGCGTCTTGTTGACTATGTCAACGAAGGTCTCACCTTCAATCAGGCACTCGAACTAGTGCGCGCTTCTTCTCTTTATACTGTCCATACGCCCGTTCCCGCTGGCCACGACTACTTCGACGAAGGTCTCTTTGGTAAGTACATGAGTGGCTATCCCCAGATGCTCGGCATCTCGTGGGACGAGTTTATCGGCATGGGACGTCAAAACCCCGACGATCACGGTGAGAAGTTCTGCATGAGCACCTTCGCTTGCAACACCTGTCAGGAGGTTAACGGCGTCAGCTGGCTTCACGGTGAGGTCTCCAAGAAGATGTTCCAGAATATCTGGCGCGGTTATTTCCCCGAAGAGAGTCATGTGGGTTATGTCACCAATGGTGTGCACTTCCCGACATGGTGTGCCCACGAGTGGCGTAAACTCTATGCAAAGTATTTCGATGCATCACACCTCGCAGACCAGAGCAACGAGCAGATTTGGCATGCTATCTACAACGTACCCGATGCTGAGATCTGGAAGACCCGCATGCAGCTCAAGACCAAGCTTGTCGACTATATCCGCGAGCAGTTCCGCGACTCATGGCTTAAGAATCAGGGCGATCCCAGTCGTGTCGTCTCCCTCATGGACAAGATCAACCCCAATGCCTTGCTCATTGGTTTCGGCCGTCGCTTCGCTACTTACAAGCGTGCCCACCTCCTCTTCACGGACCTCGAACGCCTCGAGAAGATTGTCAACAATCCCAACTACCCTGTTCAGTTCCTTTACACTGGTAAAGCTCACCCCGCTGATGGCGCAGGTCAGGGACTGATCAAGAAGATCTACGAGATCTCTCAGCGTCCAGAGTTCCTCGGTAAGATTATCTTCCTTGAGAACTACGATATGCAACTCGCTCGTCGCCTAATCTCTGGCGTAGATATCTGGATGAACACCCCGACGCGTCCTCTCGAAGCCAGTGGTACCAGTGGTGAGAAGGCCCTCATGAACGGTGTTGTCAACCTCAGCGTCCTCGACGGTTGGTGGCTCGAAGGCTATCGCGAAGGTGCCGGTTGGGCTCTTACTGAGAAGCGTACCTACGAGAACCAGGCCTATCAAGATCAGCTTGATGCTGCCACCATCTATGGTTT
>CADCOX010000108.1 GCA_902803195.1 uncultured Bacteroidales bacterium | reverse complement strand
AGGTCGATGCTCGGCAGACTCACCTTCTGTTGCTCCCCATCGTATTCTACATTTTCCAACTTCAATTCAAGCGGCAAGCCGGTTTTATCGGGAACGGGAACGTTAACGTTAACTGGCTGCGCGTTGTCTTTTTTAACGGGATGGTTCCCGTTCCCGTTCTTCAGACTCGCTTCGCTAGAAGAAGCGTCGCTTTGTGCCGAGCGCCCGTTAACATCCTCCAATACGCCTGCGCCTTTCAGTTCTTTCAGCGTCCCTTTGAGTTCAGCTTTCGCAACCTTATATTTTTGTTTGCCTAAGTCGATGTCGGCGTCCGTGAGTTCCAGGCGGTCGATGTCGGCGTCGGCCACGAGCGAGTCGCCTGGCGTGGCGAAGCGAATGGAGGACGTCTCAATCTTCGCCCGCTTCACCTTGGCTGTCCAGTTGAGCGGTTCGCTCTCGGTCGTATCCTCGACGGTCGTGTCGCGCAGCGCGATGTCCAGGTTGAGTCCCCTGCCCGCTATCTCGTCGAGGTCCACGTGCTTCAGCCCGAGGTCCACGTCGTCGTGCAGCTCGAAATGGTCGAGCGTGCCGCGTATGTCGGCCTCCGCCACCAGCTCTTTCGTGTTCACCCGCGCGCCGTCGAGCGTCACGCCTTCGATGCCGATGCGCTTCTTGAACACATCCTTCAGGCGCAGGTCCACCGTGGCTTGCCGTGCAGCCACCACCGTGTCGCCCTCAGCGTCCACCGCCATGAAATCATCCATCCGCAGGTCGGCCCACGGGCTCAGCCGTAGGCGGCCTATGCTGATGTCCATGCCCGTCTGCTCCGACGCGTAGCGCGCCAGATGCTTCACCGCGAAGTCCTGCACCGGAGGCAGGTACAACGCCACCGTCGCCACTACGGCAACGGCGATGGGGGCGACCACCGCGGCTCCTATCCATTTCAGCAGACGGCTCATGATGGGATGATGATTCTCTTTAGCTCCTTGTTTTCGTTTATTCCAGTGCAAAGATAGTGAAAAGTTTAAAGCAGAAGGTTGAAAGTAAAGAATTTTTTTCTTCAAACCCCATTTTTTCACTATTTTCCATCATATTTCACGTTTTATCCCTCATTTTTCAGGTAAATCTCCGAGGAGACGAAGAGCTCGAAGCGACGCTTCTTGAAGGGTCAAGCGTCACCCTTCGGGATGCCGAGCTTGACCCTTCAAGAATCTTACATCGCTCAGCCTGGTTAACGTTAACGTTCTTCAAGTTTGAAGCGTCGCTTCGCGCCGAGCGCCCGTTCTCGTTATTATTATTTTTTCGTCTTTTACGCAAAAAAAGTTCCCGTTATCGTTCCCGTTCCCGTTATTTTTCCTATCTTTGCCCCAAATCAAACGAATTTTCCCCTATGAAAGCTACATCGAAGCCCCTTTTTGCCCTTCTTGCGCTCGTCGCTCAGCTTATGTTCGTGCTCGTCGGTTGCGGCGACTCCAAGCGCGACGACATCGGACGGACTGAAGTCCTCATCGAGACCTCCGAGGGCGACATCGTCGTCCGCCTCTATGACGACACGCCCCTCCATCGCGACAATTTCATCCGTAATGTCGAGGCTGGTCTCTACGACGGCATCCTCTTTAACCGCATCGTCCCCGATATGGTTATTCAAGCAGGAGATACGGCACAGAAGGCCCAAAAGACCCACCCCCAACCCCTCCCGTCAGGGAGGGGAGCGGCTGGCGCAGTGTCGTCAACTGGAAAGGAAAGTCTCCCCTTACGGGGAGATTTAGAGGGGTCTTCTGGCGCAGTGTCGTCAACTGGAAAGGAAAGTCTCCCCTTACGGGGAGATTTAGAGGGGTCCTCTGGCGCAGTGTCGTCAATTGGAAAGGAAGCCCTCCCCCCACGGGGGGAGCGGGGAGAGGGGCATTGTCCATCCCTCCCGAGATCCTCTATCCTCGTCACTTCCACAAGCAAGGGGCGTTGGCTGCCGCACGCGAGCCCGACAGCATCAACCCCGGTCGCCTCTCCAGCCCCTTGCAGTGGTATATCGTCACGGGAAAGAAACAGACCTCGGCCGAGCTCTCTGAGCTGCAGGCCCTCCTCTACGAGGCCAAGGTCGCGGCCCGCTTCGAGCAGTTGCAGCGCGAGCATGCCGACGAACTCGCCCGTCTGAAAGCCACCGACCGCGCCGCGCAGCAGGAACTCTTCAGTCGGTTGCAGGTCGAGGCCGAGCAGGCCGTCGCCAAGAATCCCCCTCAGCCCTTCACCGAGCTGCAGCGTCAGACCTATGCCCGCATCGGCGGCGCCCCTCATCTCGATGGCGAGTACACCGTCTTCGGGGAAGTCGTTGACGGCATGCCCATCGCCCTCCGCATCGGCCGCACACCCGTCGATGCCCACGAGCATCCTCGCCGTGCCGTCAGCATCAAACGTATCACCATCAAGAAACGCTGAGTCTGCTGGCCGATACCCTAGCCTCCCTTCGCATCGCCCTTTGCGTACTATACGCGAAGCCCTGAGCGTATATACGTAAAGCCCTGAGCGTATATACGTAAAGCCCTTAGCGTACTATACGCGTGAGGCGATGCGTATATACGTGTAGCGCATGGCGTCCCTTTGAAGGTGTTTAAAGAGATTGACGTAGATTGACGTTCAGATTGACGTCAAAACATCAATGGTAGCATGCCTTTGATGTCATCCTCTATCACAAAAAAAGGTGCTCACTCTTGCGGGTGGGCACCTTTGCTTTCCTCGACAGGCGTCTTGACGTTGCAGCCTGACTACTGTTGGGTGAATCTCGGCCGATAGATGCCGGAGTAGCCCGAGGGTGCGACGGAGGGGTCGAAAATGGCCCATTCGTTGATGACGTAGATGCGGTGGAGACGATCGCAGTAGTACTGGAGGCTGACGGGCCCTTCATTGCCGTTGGATGCGATGCTCAGGGGGAAATAGACTACGCCTTCAGTTGTCTGCGGTTCGCTCACGGCACGTACCTCTCCCTTGATGGTGGCGCACATCAGATCCTGCTGGCTCTGGAAATAGGCGAGGGTATCGCCCAGTTGCACCTGCAGCGACATCGTGTGTTCGAACAGGCTGTAGTCGGATGCTTGCCACGCGGGGCGGGTGGCGGTGCCTTCAATCAGGTAGTCGGGGACGCGGGGCGTGGGCTCGTTGTCGTCGCCGCAGCTCCCCACCACGAGGGTGAGGACTGCGAGCATGGCTATTGTTAGGATTTTATTTCTCATAGATCAGATTATTTGATAATGACCTTTTCGTTGTTGTGGATATAGACTCCTCTACGACGAGGCTTCTCAGCAAGCTTGATGCCGTCGAGGCCGTACCAGGCGTCGCTGTCGAAGGCATCGCTGCCGGTGAAGTTGATGGCGGTGGGCTGGTCGGGCGTGCCATGAGCGGCATTGGGCTCATAGAACATCTGACGTCCGCCGGCCGAGGCTATCACTTCGTCCTCGCGCTCGAGGGTGAACGTGAGATCGTTGTCGGCCGTGCCGCCGAGGATATCGCCTACGTTGAGGTAGAAGAGCCCGTCGGCATCGGCCACGGCCACTCCGCAGCGCTCAGCACCACGCCAGGCGGTCAGTCGATCGCCGGGTTCGGTTGTGATGCCGTCGGCCACGGCCACAACGGTCATGCTGGTGGCAGCATTGTTTTCGTAGAGCGGCGCGTGCATGGCCTTCACTCCGCTGGCATAGCGCGAGGGATTGAAATAAGTGGGGTACTTGAAGTCGGCCACGCTGGCAGCGTTGCGCTTGAGCATGTAGCCTTGTCCGACGCGCATGAACTCGAGCGAGCCTCGCCACTGCTTGTTGCCCTGGGCATCGACGGTGAGGACGGCAAACTCGCTCTGCGACTTGATGATGTCGCCCTCGGAGGCCTTGTCGGTGTAGTCAGCGAGAGCCGTGCCGAGCGGCAGGTTCACCTGCGAGAGGAAGGCTATGCGGTTCCAGCCTTGATGGACGATGATCGGCTCGAAGACGGAGTAACCATTCATGTAGGCCACCTTGTCGCTCATCGAGTAGAGGCGGTACATGCGGTGGGCATCGAGGTCCACTTCGGCGTTGCTGCTGTCCCAGACGTGGAGCGGCGTCTTCGGGCTGCTGGAGTTGTACACTTCCTTGTAGGTGAGCTGGATGTAGGAGCCGTCGGCTTTCGGGTACTCGAGTCCGTCGCCCACTTCCCAATGGGTGGCGTTGCCCATGAGTTCGCCGAACTTGATGCCGGAGATGGGTTGCACGTAGAGCGAGATCCAGTTCCAGCTTTTCTTCAGGTAGAGGGTCTGCACTACTCCGTTGTTGGTCTCGAACAAGGCGGGGTTCTCGGCCGAGCCGATGATGGTCCCTGCGCGGAAGCGCTCGGGCTCTTCGCCCATGGGCAGCACCTGATGGATGATGCCGGTGGAGGCGTCGAAGAACTCATAGGTGAGCAGCGTCTCGGAGAGATCTTTGTTGTAGATGGTGAGGTAGGCGAGGGCGCTCTCGGCCTGGATGTTGGCCACGCCCAGCAGCTGGTGGTTCTCGCCGAAGACGGCCAGGAGGTCATCGGAGTCGTTCATCACGTTGTCGCCCACCATCACTTGTGCTACCATGAGCATCGTCTGATTGGCTTTCAACAAGGCATCGTCGACAGCCCACTCGGGCGTGGTGCCGCTCACCTTGATGCGGATGGGCAGTGGCTCGCTCATGCCTTCCTCGCCCACTAGATAGACAACTTCGTCGAAGCGGCCTATGTTGATGTAGGGCGAGATGGTGAAGGTGATGGTGTGCTCGTCGAGTGGACCTACGGAGCCGCTGGTCTCGGAGGCCGTCATCCACACGGGGAGTCCGTTGATGGTGAAGCGGCGCTCCTTGCCGGTCATGTTCGTGACCTTGGCCTGGAAGGTGTAGGGCTCGCCGTAGGGCATCTCGAGTTCCAGTCGCTTGGCATCCCAGCGCAAGGGATTGCGATAGACGTAGAGGTCCATGACGACGGGCGATGCGAGGGTGTTGCCGTTGAGGTCGGCGATATCCTTGACGGTGACGATGACGTTTGTCTTCTCAATCTGATGATCGGGCAGGTCGAGGTTGATGAGCAGTTCCTTGCCGTCGGCGACGAAGGAGTAGGGAATGTTCTCCAGCCGTCCTTCGCCGCGGATGGGAGCGTAGACGGCGCGATCGGCAAGGCGCTCGACGTCGGTCTGGCTGACCAGCGTGTCGCGCAGGTTGATGTACTGGCCTAAGGTTTTATCCCAATAGCGTTTGAGGCTGATGCCAGTGGGCATGAGGCGCTGCGAGTTGTCGAGCTGGAGTTCGTTGCGCGAGAACGTGAGATACCCGAGCAGGCCTATTTCCTCGCCCGTGGGAGCCAAGGAGGCGTGGGCCTTGATGATGTTGTCGGTGAGCGCCATCTCGTACATGCACACCTCGTCGATGTGACCGCTGATGGCGTGCTCGACGGCTCCCCCGCCTAAGGAGGTGGCTCCGGCGGTGAGCTGATCGCCCATGATGCCGCCGAGGTTGTCGACGGCGAAGGTGTTCTGTAGCGCGGCGTCGACGAAGAGCTTGCCAAGGTTGCGCGAGCGGTTGACGGTGACGGCGGCGTGATGCCACTGCCCGTCGCTGACGTCCGCGCTGGCCGTCATCGTCTGCCCGGCACTGCGGAAATAGAACTGTCCGTTGTCCAAACCGATGTTGAAGTGGCTGCGGAAGCCTGCCTCGCTCTCGGCCTTGCCGTTGGAGAGCAGCGTACCGTTCTTGTCGTTGGTGCGGAACCAGAACATGAGGGTGTAGTCCTGGAAGCTCTGGCGTTGCAGCTTCTGAGCGTCGATATTGAAGCCCTTCTGGCCGTCCAGTGTCATGCCGATGCCGGCAGGCACCTTCCATGAAGCTTCGCCCACAAAGAGATCGCCGCCGTTGGCGACGCTGTTGTAGCTGTAGGCGCCCTGTCCCTCGTTGAGGGGGAAGTTGTCGAGCAGGCCGAGTTCGTAGCCCGTGAGGCTCTTCTGGTCGTACTCTCTCATCTCCATCAGGCTGAGGGCGTGATTCCAGAGGCGGAACTCGAGTATCTCGCCCTTGTAGGGAGCCATCTGCATCTCGTCGGAGATGCGGCTGCTGCCGAGCTGCACGGGGCCTGTGCCTTCGTAGAGCCACGGCATCTTGGCGGTGCCTATGAGCTTAGTGCCGTCGTAGAAGCTGACGGTGGTGCTCTCGTCGTCGAGATTGCTGTTCACCACCCACAGCACGCGATGGAGGCTGCTGAAGTTGACGGGCTGATCGGAGAAGAAGCTCTTGGAGGTCTCGCCGCTCTTGGTGACGGTGGTGCAAGCCACCATCAGGCGGCTGTCGGCACTGACGCCGAGTTCGAGCATGCGTTCCCCGCTCTCGCCGTGGCTGAAGACCGTCATGTTCTGTCCCGTGTTGTCGGGCTTGAGCATCACGTCGACGGTGAACGACTTGCCCGCCAGGTTGCGCGAGGCCTGAGACTGCACGCCGCCGCTGTCGTTGAAGCGGAGGTCGGTGGAGAGCGCAATGCTGCTGTTCTTGGTCTGTCCCAGCACCTGGAAGTTGTTGAGGTCGCGCAGGTAGTTGCCCGCGATGGGCTCGGAGAAGCGGAGGACGATGTCGTCGCCGATGTCGAGCACGCCGTCCTCGGGCTTAGGCGTGCCGAAGAGCTGCGGTCGGCGCGTGTCCTTCACGCCCGTGAGCACGTTGGACGAACGCGTGAGGAAGCCGTTGCCGTAGCGGCAGTAGTTCACGGCGCGCAGGTCGTACTGTTGCTCTGTCGGGTCGGTCTCGCCCCAGAAGGTGGCGATGATGTGGCCGTCGTCCTCGATGAACTTGCACTCGCCGGTGGCCTTGGCCAGCAGCAGCGAGTCCTTATAGTAGGAGCAGACGTTCACCCAATCCTTGTCGCCCTGTGTGGAGAGCTTGTACTGCAACTCGATGTGGTCGAAGTTGCGGTAGTTGACGTCGAAGCCGTCGATGCGCACGGGCAGGTAGTACTGCTGCTTCTGTGCGTCGTAGGCCGACTCGGTGTTGACCACCCACTTGTCGCCGGGCAGCGAGATGTTCACCTTGCCGGCCGTCGGGACGAAGTGCGCCGAGAGCTTGAGCTCGGACGGGCGATAGAAGTCGTTGGCGTCGACGATGCCTATGACGAGGTTCTCGTAGTCGAAGTCGCTGGCCGGATAGACCTCCACCACTTTCGTCTCCACCACCCCGGGGGCGATGAACAGGTTGAGACCGTTGGTGGACATGGGCGTGCCGTTGATGAACACCCTTGCGCCCTTGGGATTGGAGCCGTCGCCCAGGTAGATGGTGAACGGCATGGTTGTCGTAGCCATCTCGGGCATCTCGCTCTCGTTGGCGAAGTGGAGCGTGAAGCGTGCAGGCTCGTCGAACGGCACGTTCGACTGGATGGCCTCTTCGGTCCAGATGCGCAGGTTGTCGATGGAGACGGTTTTCTCGTCGAGCACCGTGCCGCGGGCGTAGTATTTCGTGAGGCGCTCGTCCTCGTAGGGCTGGCTGGTGGCGCCGCCGCGCGTGCGGAAGACGAAGCTGCGGTACTGCGGCACACTGCCCTTGGCATAGCTGGTCCAGCCGCCGAAGCTGGCTCCCTCGCCGTAGGCGTCGCCGTGCTTCACGATGTCGATGTATTCCTTCGTCGGCACCTGGAAGAACAACTCTTCAGGATCGTCGTAGCCCTCGTCCTCCATGTCGTCGATCTTGGCCTCCAGGTCCTTGTTGCTCTGCGAGGTGCGATAGACGTCCACCAGCAGGCTTGAGTTCTTCGATGGCGAGAGCGTGAATCCGATCTTCTTTGTCTGCCCGGTGTTCTGGCCGAAGTTGTAGTGGTAGTCGAGCGTCACGATAGGCTGAAATTTGAAATAGATGCCGGTTTTGAACATGTGAACGTTCATCGTCTTGTAGTTACCATTACCGTCACTTGCTTCTTGGGTTGTTCTCCATTGACTGCCGTCTCTATTATATTGCGGCTGGCCGCCACCCTTGCTGAAGTTGCCTAACGACAGTCCGTTCAATCCGCTGCTGAGGAAGGGAATCTGGAAGTAGCGCGTCTCGGCATCCGAGACGCCGAAGGTCTCGCTGTACTCGACTTTGGTGCGTCCGTCCACGGAGTAGCGCTTGACGAGGTTGCTGGCCATCAGCTTCTCCTTCTCGTTGGTAGCCATGAACTCCACCCAGGTGAGAATCCTGTCGTTGTAGTTGGCGATGGAGTCGGTGCAGGTCATGCCCTCGGGGTCAATCTGCTCGTAGGTGTCCAGGAGGCCGAACGAGGCATCGTCATCCGCCACTTTGCTGATGTAGACGGCGTGTCCCTCGTTGTTGGCTATGCTCTGTGCCGTGGCGCGGTCGGTGCCCTTCGACAGGATGAGCTCGTTGCGCATCTTGAACAGTTCGGGCAGCAGCTGTTTCTGTATGTAGGTACCCGTGTGCACGAAGGTGCTCTTCAGTTTCTGTCTCACTGCCAGCACCTCGTCGCGGATGATGTACACCTTCTCGCCCTGGCTGTTGCGCCCCTCGGCTATCAGTTTCATCGTACCTTGATTCACCTTGAAGTTGAGGTTGCCCACCTTGAAGGTGCCGCCGTCCTGTCCTGTCATGCGGCGGTATGTCTTCTCGCTGACGGCACGCACGGCAATGGCCTCGTCGACCACCGACTCCATGGTCATGCCGATGTAGACGTCGGCATCGGGGCCCACGCTGAGCAGTTCTGAGGAGGTGGTGATGCGCTCAGTGGTCTCGAAGGTGTAGTTGTACTGCCACGAATTGAAGTACGTCAGCACCAGGTTCATGCTCATGTAGTCCTTGGTCTCTACCTCTGTGGGCTCTCCGATGACTGAACCGCTGCCTACGCCAGCCCATACGCCGTTGAAGATGTTCATCTCGTTCTTGCCTATGCCTATGCTGAGGTTGGTACCGGCCTGCGCCTTCACGTCCTGCGAGAACGAGTAGTTCAGCTTAGTGCCGCTCTCGATGTAGGCCGTCGAGGTGGCTCCGGGCGGGTCGCGCAGGATGTCGATGAGGTAGGTTCCTCCGTCGGCCACGGTGAGGTGTCCCTGGTCCTTGGCCTTGTTCTTGGCCGCCAGGATGTAGCCCTGGATGGGCTCGCCGTTCATGGGCTTCACGTCGTAGTAGGTGCCGTCGTAGAGCAAGCTCATGGCCATCGTCTTCAGCGCCATGTCGCCCTCCTCGGTGAAGGTCAGGTTCTGAGGCGTGAAGGTGTAGGTGGCCTCGCCCAGGCTGTCGAGCTCGATGGTCTCGACGTCTGTCGAGCCTACGAGTGAGTTCTGCACCCTCACCTCGCCGCCGGGCAGGTGTACGATGTCGGGTGCTGCCGTCGAGGCGTCGTTGTTCCAGTAGTACTGCTCCACGGCCGAGAGCATCAGGATGCAGCTGCTGCCGGCCATGAACACGGGATGACCGAAGCTATAGCCTTTGTCCTTGCTCCACAGCTCCACCTTCGCGTCCGTGCCGGTGTTGTCTATCTCGGTGTAGTTCTTGATGCCCATGTAGTCCTCGCCCGTCATGTTGAACTGGCCTACGGCCAGCGAGGGCGTGGCGTGATAGATGCGGCTGTAGGTGACGACGTCGCCGTGGTGATAGTCCGAGAGGTCGAGCGTCTCGCCCACTTTGCCAGCCTGGAAGAGGGTGGGGTAGCCCTCGGCATAGATCTCCGTGACCTTGAACTTCACGGGCAGCATGGGCACGTTGAACTCGCCCGTCACGGGATTAGGCTTGATGATGAGTCGCTGGCGATAGACGTCCATGTGGCAGCTGTCGGCTTGGTTTGTGCCGAAGAAGTAGTCGTTGTGGCGCTCCTTGATGCCGTCGTTCAGCTGGTCGCGCACGAGCCACGAGGCGTTGTCGCCCTCCAGTTGCATGACGATGGTGAGCGAGTCGCCCAGGTTGTTCTTCGAGGCCAGCTTGCCCAGCGGCTTGTTGCCTTGTGTCTCGCCGCCAACGACGCGTCCTTGCAGTGTCACGCGTGTCTGATCCCAGAACACATGTCCTGCAATGGACTTCTGCCAGTTGTGGCGTTGCGGGTCGGTGGCGTCGGGGTCGGTGAAATAGCCGTCGTTCATGAAGGTGTGTCCGTCCTTCACTACGCGCACCGTATGCGGGCCTTTCGCCATGCTGACGGTGAACTTACCCTGGGTGTCCGTCACGATGAGGTTGCCCGAGCCGTTGCGCACCTCGGTGCCGTCGATCTCGAAGGTGGCGCCGCTCACGGGCACTGAGGTGCCATCGTACATCACGTAGCCCGAGAAGAGGAAGTACTCGTCGAGCGTGAGCACGGCGTTGGTCACCAGGTTGCTGAACTCGGTGAAGGTAGCCGTGAAGGAGCTGTAGGCGCCCTGGTCGCCGGTGGTCTCTACGATGATGTTGTAGTGGCCTTCGCCCTTATAGACGAGGCCGCCTATCTCGAAGAAGCCCGAGGCGTCGGAGACGGTCGAGAGCGTCTTGCCGCCAGCCGCCTTCGTGTCGGCGTCGGGCTCGGCAATGACGGTCACGCCGCCCTGCGTGGTGCCGTTCTTCAGTCGCACGAAGCCGCGTACCATGCCTGTGGGCTGGCACCATCCGTCGGTGCTGATGCTGCTCACGTGCTGGCCTTCGCAGTCGTTCACGCCTTCGACGGTGTAGACATAGGCGTGCTGCGGCTGCGGCGTCTTGTCGATGTACGATGTCTGTCCGTAGTCCTCCTCGAGCACCACGGTCTCGCCGGTCATCTTGTCGCGGCGCTTGATGCGGTAGAAGTCGCCCACGCCCGTGGTGAACCACTCCAGCGACACTGTTGCCTGCTGCGTGGTGGCCCTGAGGCTGTCAATCCTGACGTTGTTGTCGAAGCGGAAGGTCTCGCCCGCAGGCGCCACGGCCACCGTGCCGATGGAGTCGATGGGCGTTATTCTCGATACGTTCTGTTCCACGTTGAAGCGGAAGCGGTAGCCGACGCACGACGTGGTGAGGTCGAGGCTCAGCTTACCGTCCTGACACTCTTCTTTCGTCAGTTCCCTGCGCTCGGTATAGCGCACGCTGTCGCCCACCAGTTTGTCGATGTTGAGCACCAAGTCGGCATCGTCGTCCCAGATGGTAGCGGCATAGGCCAAGTCGGCCTGCGTCTGCATGACGGGCAGCACGCTGTTGCCGAACACTTCCCACTGGTTGCCCAGCCTCTCGGCCAGCAGTGACAGTTCCATGTCGGCGGCGTCGATGCCCTGTCCCACCTCGGTGTTGGTCTGAATGGGTTCGACCAGCCCTTCGTGCATCTGCCACTGGCTGCTGCCCAGCTTGGCCACCAACTCTTCGGGCGAGAGGTTGCCCACTCTGTTGCCTTCGCCCCAGGTCTTATGATGCCAGTTGTTGGTGCCGCTCCAGGCGCCGCCTCCAGCCTTGAAGTTCAGTCCCGTGTGGTCGAAGCTGACGTAGGAGCCGTTTTCGAGGTTATGCCACACCTCGTTGGACGTCTCGCCGTCCTCCCATCCCATGAGGGCACCGACGTACGAGCCTGTGTTGAACAAGGCTTCCGCCACCGTGCCGTCGAACAGGCAGTACTGGATGCGGTTCTTGGCCGAATGGCCGTGTCCCATGATACCTCCGGCATGCGTCTTCGTGGTCACCACGTTCGCCGAAATGTGGCAGTTGAGTATGTTGTTCGTCTCGCTGCCGAAGGCTCCGCCCACGAGTCCTGCCGTGTACAGACCTCCGCTCACGGAGCCCGTGACATTGAGGTTCCTGATGGTGGCGCCCTGAATGCGGCAGAACGGGGCCACGAAGTCTTTGTCGCCGCCGTCGATGTCCACCATCAGCGTATGTCCGTTGCCGTCGAAGGTGCCGCGGTACGCTGCGGTGCTCTGCATGCTGATGGCCAAGTCCGTGCTGATGTCGGCCACCATGATGGCGTTGGCGTCGGGTGCGCCGCCCTCCACCTTCTCCTTGAACGCCCGCCAGTCCTCGGCGTTGCGCAGGATGTAGAAGGTCTGGCCGTTAATGGTGCAGGTCACGTCGCCGTCGATGGGCACCATGTAGTAACTGTTGTTGATGCCTGAGTCATCAGCCGCGGCTGCGAGCCTCACCAGCGAGCGGCTGTCGGCCCTCGAGGGGTCGATGTCGACGCTCAGGGGCGCGGAGAGGCAGTTGCTGATCTCGGGCGTGGTCGAGGCGAGACCGATGAGGCCTCCGATGCCGTTGCTCTTGGGGCCGATGAACCGCCCGTCGAACAGGCAGTCGTTCATCCTTACACGTCCTTTGTCCGCCACGATGGCGATGAGACCGCCGTTGGTGGCGTCGCCGTTGACGGTGCTCTCCAGGCTCACCGTAGAGCGGCAGTTCGAGAGCTGCAGCGTGCCGTTGTCCACGCGTCCGACGATGCCAGCCGCATATCTCTGGCTGGTCGTGATGTCGCCCACTACGTGCAGGTTCTTGATAGTAGCCTCGCCCACCACGGCAAAGGGAGCCGCGTAGGTCGTTGACGCGTCGTAGTGCACCGTCAGCACGTGGCTGTTGCCGTCGAAGGCGGCAGCGTAGGGCTTGTTCGTCGAGCCCACCTTCGTCTGGCTCTCGCCCAGGTCGATGTCGGCCGCCATGATGGCGTCGAGGTTCGTCTTGCCTTCTACGTTCACCAGATGCGCTAGGGTTTCCCAGTCGGCCGCGGTGCGCAGGACGAAGCGTCCGTCCTGGTCATACTGCTCTTTCTGCCCTAAGGCGAACGTGAAGTCGGCCTGATGGTTGTTCTCGTCCCACGTGCCTTTCTTCACGGTGGCGCTTGCCACAGCCGAGAGGCGCACGGGAGCCGACAGCACCGTCGAGGCGTAGGTGCCGTCCTTCCAGTCCCACATCGCGGTGCTGCTTCGGCGCACTCGGTAGTAGACGGGGTGCCCTTCGTAGGAGGCCGCAAACATCTCGTCGGCGAATGTGTACACCGTGTCATTACTTTCGTAGGCCACCTGCCCTATGCTCTGCCACAACCCTTCGGAGCTGCTGTCGCCCGACGTGTTGCGCTGAATGTCCCAGATGTCCTCCATCGAGATGTCGGCCCAGTTCTGGTCCTTGCATCTCCATTGCAGCTGCACGGTGCCGTCGGCCTGCAGTGCGGCCGCCATGCCATAGGGCAGGTGCAGTGTCGGCATGTCCACGGGCGCGGACTGCGACGTGCGCTCCACGCCCTCGGTGTCCTTGTAGCGTGCCGTGATGCTGAAGTCACTGATGCACTTGTCCGAAGGCAGGTAGATATATCCCGTCATCTCCTTGCCCAGGGCCATGGAGTGGCTCTTGTGAGTGCCTCCGTTCACCTCCTTGTAGTGGGCTGTCATGCTGATGATGTCGTTGGACGCCATGGTATAAATCATCATCGTCTGCCCCGCATGTGCGGCGTCATAGCCCAGGATGGGGTCCATCACCGTAGGCACCATGGGCGCTGGCGTGTCGCTGAACGACACCCTCGAAGGCGTGAGTTTGATCTCCTTCTCGTCGGCGCTTTTGTTGCCGTGCTTGTGCACGTACCACGAGAACGTGCATCGCTTGCCGCGGTACTTGTCCGGCACAATCCAGTTGATATAGATGTAGTAGAGGTTCGTGCCCGATTTCCGGCTCAGCTCGCAGCTCTTCTCGCTCGACGACACCGCTATGGAGCTGTATCCGTTGTCGCGGCTCAGCACCATCTCGCCGTCCACGCTCTTTGAGAACCACACCTTGCAGTTGTCGCTGTCCTTCTGCTTCGAGTAGAAGTAGAGCACCGTCTCCTTCGCCCCTCCGTCGGGCGTGATGTAGAGGTAGCCCTTGTCCACGAAGCCGTCCAGTCCGCCGTCGTCGTAGACGGGGATCTGGATGTCTACGCCGCCAATGCCGCTGGGCGTGATCATCCAGTAGGCCGCGTTCTCCATGTCGTTGCCGGCCCTGGCCGTTGCCCACGGCAGCAGCAGTCCCACCAGCATCCACACGACACGTCGCCATGCAGGCCGATGGCCTTTGTTCTTAACGCTTAGTTGTTCCATTCTGATAAATGATTTAGTTATAATTCATTGGTTTTAGGCGAAGAAGTCTGTCATTTAGTTTTACATCTGCCATCTGCAGTTCCGTTCTTTCACGACTCTTCGTGAGAATCTGAGCCACTTCTTGTCGTCGGCGAAGTCCTTCTGTCGGTTCTTCCGCAAAGCTTATTGCTGCGTCGAGAGATAAACTAAAAATATCAAAGACAAAGCAAAGGTAGCATAAAAAAGCATAGAGACGCAAACTTGCGTGAGAAAAAACGCGCGCGAGCATTATTTTAACTATTTTCGGTCTTCTCGAAATAAATACAAGCCCTTCAAGTATGCCCTTCAGCCGTCTGGAACGCGAGAAGAAGGTGCGCCTCGCCCACGGGTTCGTCGAGGATTGTCTCCACGTCGCCACGCCCCGCGTGCAGTGGTGTGCAAGGCCGCCATCGTCGTCCCCGTCTGCGAAGGGACCGTGGCACAACGAAAACCGTATCCCCGACGCCGCTTTGAGAAACTTTTGAACGGACACCGCCTCTTCGCTCACGTCTTCGCCCCCTACGCACCGCCTTTTGCGTACTATACGCGAGGCCCTGAGCGTATATACGCGTGACGCGATGCGTATATAGGTGTAGCGCGGAGCCTCTTGTGCGCGAGCACATAAATTACCTAATGAGCGCTGCCAGATAGCGATTTTGACATAAAAAAAAGTTCCCCTTCTTCAGACTCGCTTCGCTCGCGCTCGAACTTGTTCGCTCATTCGAACGTAGCGAGTCTGAAGAACCTTTCAACTTCTCAACGTTTCAACGTTTCAACGTTTCAATCGTCTCACTGCTCAGCGCAGTCGTTTTCGGCCTCTGTGTTTTTGCATTTATTAAGGAATTGCTCTGCGCACGCGCTGTTTGATGAGTAGGTTTCTTCGTCGGTCAAACAAACGACCTCTGGTGCCTCCTTCGCGCGCGTTGATGAATGAACAAAGGCGTTTTGAGTGTGCTTTCGCCAGCGCAAAGCGTTATTTTTGCCCTTTTCTGGACCTGTGTCCGAATTTATTTAGTTTTTCGTTGGTCAATCAGGCTTTTTTCTGTAAATTTGCATCGGCAAACCGTATAGAAAACCCTGTCAACCCTCATGCCCAGCTACTCATTCAAAACTCATATGCTCATGAAACGATTCAAGTACATCCTGGCTGTCGCCGTCGCATGGACGGCGGGAGCGCTGTCTGCGTTGGCAGACACGAACGACATGTTCAAGGTGGTCACCGAAGGGAACGTGGAGATGACCTTCTCGGTCATCCACGAGGTGGGCGACGACAAGCCCGCCACGGCGCGTGTGGGAAACGCCACCAACGACCCTGCCATCAGCTACATGACGGAAGGCGTGGTGACAGTGCCCGAGACCGTGACGCGTGAGGTGGACGGCGAGGTGCGCACGTACACCGTGATCACCGCGGCCTTCAACGCTTTCTACGGGTGTAATCTCGTCACGCAGGTCAACCTGCCTGCATCGCTGAAGACGATCAATCCCCACTGCTTCGAACGGTGTACGAGCCTGGAGACGGTGTACCTGCCGAGAGGGTCGCAGCTCACAACCATCAACAACGCTGCCTTCATGGACTGTAGCAGTCTGACGACTATCGAGATCCCCTCTCTTGTCACGACGATTCAGGAGGACGTGTTCAACGGCTGTTCGTCGCTGACGACCGTTGAGATGCCGGAGCAGTTGGCGACCCTCGGCGACAGGGCTTTCTCGAGCTGCTCGAGTCTGACGCGAATCACCATCCCCTATAGCGTGACCTCGCTCGGACAGAATGTGTTCGCTGGCTGTACGTCGCTGACGGACCTCTATTTCAACATCACAAGCTATCAGACGACGGTGCTGTCGTCGTACCCCCTCTTTGCGTCGCTGCCCAATGAGTCGTTGCGTATCCACGTGAACGACGAGATCTACATGGCCTTCAAGCATCAGCTGCCGCAGTGGTCGTTCTACGAAGGTCAGCTGACGGCCGCGGATCCTTGCGAGCATCTGTTCGTGAGCGATTTGGCCAAGGTGGGCGACAAAGGCCTCGCCATCGTGGAGGCTGTCGACAAGACCACGGGCGAGGTGATGTGCACGTATGCCGCCAAGGTCGTATACATCTCAGTCGACGGCGAGCGGAAGGCCATCATCTACGGCGGTCCGTTCAGCCCCGATGGGCCGTTGTCGGAGAACCAGTGTTGGGACGGCTACACCAGTTGGGGTGTCCACGTGGGCAGCGCTTTCACGAGGCTCAGCTCCACGGGCTCGAGCAATCTGCGGTTGACGTTCCCCTCGCATGTCGAGGACAGCCGCGGCGACGTCTACACGGTGATCGGCTTAGGCGCCTTCGCCACCTGGGGCTGCAGCTTCTACGGCGTCGAGGAGGTGCGTATCCCGAGGACCTACGTCTATCTCGGCAACTACTCGCTGTGCACACTCTCGACGTTGCAGAAGTACGTGGTGATACCCTCCTCGGTGAAGCAGCTGGGTTCTCCCCTGAACAGTTCTGCCAGTCAGATCTTCTCGCAAGAGAGCATCGATAACGAAGACTATCGCGTCAGGAACGTTTATTTCCTCCATCGTGACGCGGATGTGCATTGGTATGACTATTTCACGTGTCAATACTTCAGGTCGCGCAACTACGACAACAGGTATGTCTATCTGAGGGTCTGCCAGGACATCGTCGACACGTACTGCGGCGATGACGTGACAGGCAGCGGCTTCAAGTACTGGACGAAATACCTGATGACGGGTGACACGAAGACATCGCATCAGCGTATGGCGACGTGGAGTCCGTCGTCGTTGGCGTATATCGACGGGCGAGTGAGGAAACACTATGAGCTGGGCGACTACGTGACGCAGGTGTACAACGACATGTTCCGCCTGCCAATCACGGCCGAGCATTTCTCGAGTACGGACGAGAGCGTCGTGGAGATCACGGGCGCAGGCACGGCCTCGAACGGCGATATCGCCGTCTACTACAGAGTGAAGAAGGCGGGCGAGGCGACAATCGTGTTCCACTACCCGGGCGACGACGTGTTCGACGAGCTCACGAGCAGCGAGAAGATCGTCAGCCTGTATGGCGTGTTCACCGCCACCGCCGACGGCTATTCGGTACCGTTCAAGATCCTGACGGAGGACGCGGACGGCGGCACGGTGCAGCTGGGCGAGCGCGACTACGACAACACCGAGCCCCTGGACACGGACATCCCCGATGTCTTCAGCGGCAGCTCATGTCCGAGCTATTTCTCCATTCCCGAGACCGTGGAGCACAACGGCAAGACCTACACCGTCACGGCCATCGGCGCCTATGCCCTGTCGCAGTTCAGCGGCGAGGAGATAGAGTTGCCCTCGACAATCACCGACATCGGCTATCACGCCTTCAACAACAGCTGCTCGCTGCAGACGCTGTACGTCGACAGCACGACGCCGCCGAACCTGGTCGTAGGTGCCGCTGACGACGAAGACCCGAGTCCGTTCGACTCGTCGCTGGCCGAGAGCTGCACGCTGTATGTGCCGCGCGGCTGCGAGGACGCCTATAGCAGCTGGAGCGAATACTTCATGAGCACGTCCACGCCGCCGGAGATGGTGGTTGTCGATGGCGTAGAGATCACGGAAGAGACCGACCTCTACGGCGACGGCACGGCCGTGCTGACGTGGGAATACGAAGGCGCCGGCGGCGACGATGTCATTAAGGCCCCGAGCAAGGTGAAGCGAAGCGCCGACGACGGACGCGTGCCGGTGCTGACGCTCAACGGCGCCACCATCACGTCGGCCGACGGGCCCGCCATCGAGGTGAACACCTATCCGCGCTTCTACATCCGCGTAGCAAGTGGGCAGAACACCATCGCGACGACGAACGGGCAGGCCGCCATCGCCATCGGCACGAGCAAGGGACAGAACCTGTCGTCGACGTCGCTCGTCATCCTGAACGAGGACGGCTTGAGCGGCGGCGGCGTAGCGCCCAAGGCTCCGAGCCGCTCGACGAACGCCTCGCTCAGCATCGCGAACACGACCGCCAGCGGCGAAGGCCTCTGCGGCGTGTATGTCTACGAAGGCTCGATGAACGTCATGAACTGCAACGTCAGCATCGCCGCTCCCGCCTATGGCCTGCACTATGGTAGCAGCAGCAGCGGCGGCGGTCCCAAGGCCCCGTCCCGCACCGACGGCAACGGACCGCGGAAGGTGATCGCGCCGAACGGCCCGGTAGATGCTACAGGCTACCTGAACCTGTACGAGGGCGCTACGCTGACGCTCGAGGGCGGCACGGCAGCCCTCTGGGGCGCAGGCGGCTACTCGGAATCCGACAACACGTACGTCCCCGGCTATTTGGAGGACGTAGGGCTGGTCGACTCCGACAAGAGCACCTACGAGAGCAACCCGAACTACAGCTACGTCGAAGGACCGCTGTACATCCCCGCAGGGCAGGGCGACTTCAACGGCTCCTACTACTTCGGCTGCCTGAAGGGCGAGAACGATTACGACATCTTCGCGGCCCACTACCTCAGGTTTGCCAGCAATGTCTTCGTCGCCACGACCGACGAGGGCATCAGCATGAAATTCAAGATCACGGGCGAGAACACCGTCCAGGTGGGTAATGACCAAGGCAGCAGCATCGTCTCCGTGCCCTCGGACTGGCAGGGAGAGCTGACCGTCCCGTCCACGATCAGCGACGGCGCGGGCAAGGAGTATCAAGTCAAGGCCGTGGCCGACAAGGCCTTCTATCGGTGGGGCGACCTCCGCAGCGTGACGCTGGCCGAAGGCATCGAGCACATCGGCACAGGCAGTACGGGATGGGGCGCTTTCGAGGAGGACTACTCGCTCAGCACCATCTACCTGCCCTCGACGACGAAGAGCCTTGCCGACTGGAGCTTCAGCTCCTGCAGCAGCATCCAGGAGGTCTATCTGTCCAGCACAGAGGTGCCGAGCCTCGGGAGCCAGCCGTTCAGCTGCCCGGACGCCACGCTCTATGTGCCCGCAGGGTGTCTCGAGACGTATCAGAACTCAGAGTGGAGCAACTATTTCAGCAACATCGAGGAGATGTCGGGCGTGCCGCTCATCTTCAAGGCCCCGACGGCCGAGGGCGTGCAGCTGACGTTCAAGATCATCAGTTCGGAGGAAGGCCACTGCACCGTTCAGACCTACGGCTATCTCATCGAGGGCAAGGAGAACCGCGTCGTACCCGCCATCAGCACGTCCTACACAGGCCCCATCACCATCCCCGAGACGGTGACGTATGAAGGCGTGGAATACACGGTGACCACCGTGGGCGCCTTCTCGTTCACTACGAGCGGCATCACGAGCGCTACCTTGCCCGCATCGGTGACCACCATCGGCGTCTTTGCCTTTGCCGCCACGCCACTGACGAGCGTCACGCTGCTGAACACCGACCCCGACGCTACGGTGCTGAGCACGAATCCGCCCTTCGTGGAGATACCCCAATATTGCAAGCTGTTCGTCCCCGAGGAGGCGCTGACCGCCTATCAGGAGGATGACGTGTGGCCAACCATCTTCAGCATCATCCGCGCCATCGGCGATCAGACGTTGGACATCGGCGATCTGTTCACGGCCGACAACGGCGAGGGCGTCGACATGACCTTCCAGATCACCGGCGAGAGCACTGTTCAGACCTACGGCCTCTGGCTGGAAGGCTATGCACAGACGGCAGTAGCTCATGGATTCGAAGGCCCCCTCACCATCCCCGAGACGGTGAGCTACAACGGCGTCACCTATACCGTGACGGCCATCGGCGAAGAGTCGTTCGACGCTTGGGTGGACGAGGGTTTGGACATCGAGCCCTTGCGCATCACGGCGGTGACCATCCCCAAGACGGTGACTAACATCGGCGACTATGCCTTCGACGCGAGCTCAACCCTCACGGCGATGTATGTCTATGCCACTACGCCTCCTGAGTTGGGCGAATATAGTCCGATTAACGTGGCCGAGACGGCCATCCTCTATGTGCCTAAAGGCACGAAGGCCGCCTACGACGGCAGCGGATGGGCGCAGTACTTCGGCAACGGCGAGCGCATCGTAGAGATGGGCGGCGGCGAGGTGCCCGAGGGCGACGTCAATGGCGACAACCTGGTGACCATCGCCGACGTGACATCGCTGGTCAACATCATCCTCGGCAAGCCCGACGCCGTAGAAAACAGCGCTGCCGACATCAACGGCGACGGCATCGTCACGATTGCTGACGTCACGGCCCTGGTCAACCTCATCCTCGGACGTAAACCCTGAGGCGTCTAACGCCAAAGGCTGTTCCGCTCGTCAGCTGGTAGACAAGACCCCAGCGAGACTCGAAAAGGGCTCTTCGACAATCGAAGGGCCCTTTTTTAGGATGCCTGCGGCAGCAAGCGCGAAAGGAGAAAGCCAGCGGGAAAAGCTAAGCCTCGACGACAGGCTTGAGCCCCAGTTTGGCGGCCTGTTCGTCGACGAAGGCGAGGGCAGCGTCGTGCTCGTTGGGGATAACGCCGTCGAGGATGGCGTCCTTGACTGCTTCCTTGAGGACGCCGACTTCACGCGAAGGAGCGAGGCCGTAGCGAGCCATGATCTCGTCGCCGTCGACGGGCGGCTGGAAGTTGCGGATGCGGTCGCGCTCCTCGAGATCGACGAGCTTCTGACGCACGAGTTGGAAATTGTCGAGGAATCGCTGCTTGCGCTGCTGGTTCTTCGACGTGATATCAGCCTCGCACAGGAGCATCAAGTCGTCGATGTCGTCGCCAGCCTCGAAGAGGAGGCGTCGCACGGCCGAATCGGTGACTTCTTCGTCGGCGATGGTGATGGGACGCATATGCAGCGAGACGAGTTTCTGGACGTATTTCATGCGATCGTCCAAAGGCAGCTTTAGGCGACGGAAAATCTGCGGGACCATCTTCGCGCCAATGGCATTGTGATTGTGGAACGTCCATCCCTGCACAGGGTCGAAGCGCTTAGAACGCGGCTTGCCGATGTCGTGTAGAAGGGCTGCCCAGCGGAGCCAGAGGGATGAGGCCCCTCTCCCCGAAGACCCCTCTGAAGACCCCTCTAAATCTCCCCGTAAGGGGAGACTTCCATTTCCGGTTGACGTCACTGCGCCTGAAGACCCCTCTAAAGACCCCTCTGAAGACCCCTCTAAATCTCCCCGTAAGGGGAGACTTTCATTTCCGGTTGATGTCACTGCGCCTGAAGACCCCTCTAAAGACCCCTCTAAATCTCCCCGTAAGGGGAGACCTCCATTTCCGGTTGACGTCACTGCGCCAGCCTCTCCCCTCCCTGACGGGAGGGGTCGGGGGTGGGTCTGCTGTGGGTGGGTCTGCTGTGGGTGGGCCTGCTGTGGGTGGGGCTGCAGGGGGTGGGTCTTTACTACATTGGTCAGCACCTCGAGGGTGTGCCAGAAGTTGTCCTTATGGGCGCGTCCATTGCGGGTCTCTACGCCTTGGAGGGCGGCGAGCTCGGGCAGGATGATGTCGAGGAGCCCGCATTGGAAGAGGAGTTCGAAGCCGCGCGCAGGGGCATCGGAAGCCATGATCTTCTGCAACTCGTCGCAGATGCGCTCGGCAGAGATAATCCGAATGCGCTCGCGGTTGCGCTGAAGAGCCTCGAACGTCTCGGGTTCAATCTCGAAGTTGAGCAGAGTAGCAAAACGTATAGCTCGCATCATACGAAGCGGATCGTCAGAGAAAGTGATGTCAGGGTCCATAGGAGTCGCGATGAGACGGTCCTCCATGTCCCAGATGCCATCGAAGGGGTCTACGAGCTCGCCAAAGCGGTCAGCGTTGAGGCAAATGGCAAGGGCATTGATGGTGAAGTCGCGCCGCTTTTGGTCATCCTCAAGCGTCCCATCCTCTACGATAGGCTTGCGCGAATCATGGCTGTAACTCTCGCGCCGAGCGCCTACGAATTCGAGCTCGAGGTCTTCGTTCTCGTTCTCCAAGTGTGGAGCGTCGCTTTGCGCCGAGCGACAGTTATCGTTCCCGTTCCCGTTCTCCAAGTCTGGAGCGTCGCATTGCGCCGAGCGACCGTTAAAGCGATTCACCTTCACTTGAGCCGTACCGAAGTTCTTGAAGACAGAGAGGTGAGCCTTGCGACCAATGCGCTTGGCCACTGCCCGCGCGAGTTCGATGCCACTGCCCACGCAGACGATATCGATGTCCTTGGACGGACGCTCGAGGAAGAGATCGCGTACGTAACCGCCCACGACATAACACTCAACGCCCATATCATCGGCTGCGGTGCCGACGAGGTGGAAAATAGGATGGTCGAGCAAAGAACTCAGTTGCGGGCGGTCTAGATGTCTCATGAGTGTTAAGGATACTGAAAACGACTGCAAAAGTAATAAAAAAAGTTGAGGAAGGGGATTCGATTGCTGATTTTTTTACAAAAAGACCTATATTTGCCATCCGAAATGAAAAAGAACGGTTTGTCATATCTGTTTCTAATGCTTCTGGCGGCTCTCACAGGATGTAAGGCCGCAGAGGAATTGGCTGAGGTGTCGGCAGGCAGGATGCTTGACGAGGCGCGTCAGTTGTTAGAGCAGAAGCATTATGCTGCAGCGCGCGATACGATTCTCAGCCTGCGCCAGCAGCATCCTACGGCGTTGAACGTGCGTCGAGCGGCTATCCTCACGCTGGACAGCATCGAATTGCTGCAGACGCGCGACAGCGTAGTGCGCTATGAGAAGGCCTTGAATGAGGAACGCGCTCGTTTCGCAGCGATGAAGCCGAGGGTGGCAGGACGTACTAACGAAGCTTATTATGAACAGCAGCGCCTCCTCTTCCAGATGGAGCAACATTTCGACGAGCTCTGCGCAAAAGCGAAATTCTATGTCCGCAAGATAGATATCGACAAGAGCGAAGAAGTGATAAATGAAAAGTGAAAGAAGCATCTTTCACTTTTTTTTTGACGAATAACGAATGACGAATAACGAATGACAAATAATGAATAACGAATGACGAATGACGAATAAAAGTTTCCTATCCCTATTGGAGGTAAATCTTATTCGTCATTCGTCATTCGTCATTAAAGGCGCAGCCTTTTATTCGTCATTCGTCATTCATCTGTTACTTCAGAACAAGAACTTCACGGCATCGTTGAAAAGCGCCAGAGCCATGAGGGCAAGGAGAATCGCCATACCGACGTACTGGGCGCGCTCCATGAATTTGTCGGAGGGCGGACGGCGGGTAATGGCCTCTACAAGTAGAAAGAAGATATGACCGCCATCGAGACCCGGAATAGGTAGGATGTTCATCACGGCCAGAATGATGGAGATGAAAGCCGTGATGCTCCAGAAGGCAGCCCAGTCCCAAACGGCGGGGAAGAGGTTGCCGATCGTTCCGAAAGAGCCGACGCTCTGAGCGCCCTTCTTCGTGAAAACGTAGCGGAGGTCGCTCACATAGCCTTTCAGCGTCTCCCAGCCGTAGGCGATGCCGGCGGGAATGCTCTCCCAGAAGCCATAGTCATGATGGACGTAATCGTCCTTATAGAAGAGCTGATAGGGCAGTTTGACAATGCCCAGCATGTATTTCTCGTCGAGTTGCAGGACGACGGTATCGGGTGTCGTACCTTCTTCGTTGGAGAAGACGACCGGCAGCGAGCGCAGGCGTATGCTGTCAGCATGGGAGCAGTCGGCTGCAAGCACATCAGCCCGCCGTCCCATCAATTGGTCGAAATCGCCCCACCAGTCTACATCCTGACCATCGACAGCCAGAATGCGTGCACCGCTTCGCATGCCTGCTTTGGCTGCTGCCGAACCGGGAAGAACGCTGTCTACACGTGCTGGCACGTTGACGCTGAGGAAGCGCGGGTCTTGTTCGATCATCTCAAGTAGGTTCACGCCGTCCTCGGGCATGGTGATAGTGACCTCGGTTCCGTCGCGCAGGACGGTGACGGTCTGAGCCTGAGAGATAGTACGGTAGACATCAGCATCCCAAGCCTCGATGTGCTCGCCGTCGGCCTTCACAGGGATGTCGCCATCCTTGAATCCGAGACCCTCAGCCATCTCGTTATAGGCGAAGCCAAAGCTGATGTTCTCCATCGGCAGCGTATCGCGTCCCCAGGTATAGAGAATCATCGCGTAGATGAAGAGCGCCAACAGGAAGTTGACCAGCACGCCACCGACCATGATAAGGAAGCGCTGCCACACGGGCTTAGCGCGAAACTCGTCGGGTTGTACGGGCTGTTGCATTTGCTCGGTGTCCATGCTCTCGTCGATCATGCCGGCTATCTTGACGTAGCCGCCGAGAGGAATCCAACCTACTCCGTACTCCGTCTCGTTCTTGGCTATTTTCGGGAAGAGACGGCTAAACCATTTGTCGCGGGTGGAGAAGAGATGGAATTTATAGTCGAAAAACATGAAGAATTTCTCGACACGCACGCCAAAGAGTTTGGCGAAGAAGAAGTGTCCGCCCTCGTGAAGTATGATGAGGAGGGCAAAGCATAGCAGAAGCTGAAGTGTCTTGATCCAAAAAACGCTCATATCAGTTATTGTCGTTATTTCGTTATTTTGATGTTT